>CAYQXT010000570.1:0-1509 GCA_964421365.1 uncultured Bacteroidaceae bacterium | reverse complement strand
GCAACGGGATGGCATTTTTTTCCAAACCAAGAATTTCGCCTAAAATAAAAGTTTCTGATAATTTGGGGTAGCGTTTTAATAAAACCCCCACTAAAGCAATACTTCGGACAGTTTTTTAATTAGGTAGCAAAAAACGAGAGCTTTCTCCATTGTAAGAGTTACGAAACAACTTACAAAAAGGAAGCTCTCATGAAAAAGAGTATAGCTGTTGCATTTGATGCAATGACAGGAATATTCAAACCGCAACAAAAATTTATCACCAGCCTATTGCTCACTCTTTGTTTCTTCCGTGGTAAAGCGACTTTTCGCAATCTCAGTCGATACAGTGACTACTGTGAGAAAACGTATTCAAGGCAATACAGAAAGCCCTTTGATTTTACAAAACTTAATAGCCATGTTCTTACAAATTTACTTCCAAAAAAAATCCACTTAGTGGCTGCTATGGATTGCCATTTTACTGAAAAAAGTGGTAAAAACAGCTATGGCTTAGCTTGGTTTTATAATGGAAAAACTGGACGTGCAGAAAAAGGCTTAGAGTTCTCAGAACTCGCTATTATTGATGTCGATTACAATACAGCCTATCACCTGTCTTCTTTGCAAACACCTGATAAAATAGGTGAAGATCAAACTCGTACTGATATTTACCTCAGCCACCTAAGGCGAGATAGACAACAACTACCGACGGATATTGATTATCTTGTTTTGGATGGGTTTTATGCAAAATATAAATTTATCAAGGGTGTTGTGGCTGAGGATTTGCATGCTATTTCAAAATTACGGCATGATGCTCATCTGCGATGGCTTTATACCGGCGAACAAAAACGGCTAGGACGGCGTAAAGAATACGAGGGTAAAGTTCAATTTGATGAGCATCTGAAACGTTTTGAGCAACAAGAACTTGATTCAGATACCCAACTTTACACTGCTATCGTCAATAGCCCTTCCTTAAAACGTAATATCCGCATTGTTATCCTTCTTCACAAAGGAAAGCGAAAGGCTATCCTGTTTAGTACAGATACAACACTAAAAGCACTAGAGATTGTTCGCTATTATCGTTCTCGTTTTCAGATAGAGTTTCTTTTTCGAGATGCACGACAATACACAGGACTTGGAGATTGTCAGTCTCCGAAGAAGGAAGCTCTCGAATTCCACTTTGATGCCAGCATGACTGCATTAAATTTTTTGAAATTTCAAGACCGAAACGGAATTGAAAAAAGAGAAGGTCATGTCATTTCCATACAGCGATTAAAAGTCAGAAAATTCAATAAATATCTGATAGATAGAATTGTTTCATTGTTAGATCTATCGCTAATATCAATTAAATTACATCCTGAGTATCAGGGACTTATTGATTACGGTGCTGTTGCCGCTTAATTGTGTCCGAAGTATTGTTCTTTGTACTTTAAAAAATAAAAAAGACTCTACTGCGTAGCTAACAAAATCTTAGATTTAAAAATTGAGAAAAAACTATTAAAGAAAAAGAAACAACGACTGTATAAAATTTAGACT
>CAYQXT010000569.1:0-1509 GCA_964421365.1 uncultured Bacteroidaceae bacterium | reverse complement strand
AAGCTATCTATTCGTTGCGATTTCAATAAATCTATCCGTCCGACCGGTTTTTAGATAATAATTTTTAAATTTACATAAAATAAATAGGAAACACAAAAATTATGGGAAGAATTGCCGGAATAACAGCCAGACAAATTTTAGACTCCAGAGGAAATCCAACAATAGAAGTAGATTTAGTTACTGAGCAAGGCGTACTTGGCAGAGCATCTGTACCATCTGGAACTTCAACAGGTAAATATGAAGCAGTTGAAATAAGAGATAACGATCCGGGCAAATTTCTTGGTCGTGGCGTATTAAAAGGAATAAACACAGTAAATAAAATACTAAACGAAGAGCTTCGAGGTTTATACGTTTTTGACCAAAATATTATTGATGCCACTCTTATTCAGTTAGATGGAACACAAAATAAATCTAATCTCGGTGCCAATACCATGCTGGCCGTTTCGCTTGCAGCAGCCAATGCGGCTGCTCATGCTGCCGGTCAATCGCTATATCGCTATGTAGGTGGAATAAACGGTAATACTCTGCCCCTACCTATGATAAATATTCTGAACGGCGGTACTCACGCCTCCAATAATATAGACATTCAGGAATTTATGATTATGCCCTTTGGCGAATCCTACTCGGAAAGTCTGAGAATAGGTGTAGAAGTTTTTCAACATCTGAAACTGATTCTTCACGACAAGAAGTTCCCTGTAAATGTAGGCGACGAAGGCGGTTTTGCTCCCAATCTAAAAAACACCAAACAAGCTCTGAATTTAATCGTTGAAGCCATAAAAAAAGCCGGCTACAAAGCAGGAAGTGAGGTTGCTATTGCTCTGAATATAAAAGCCAGCCAGCTCTATAACGAAAAAGAAAAAACGTATCTTCTAAAAGATTTTAAGAATCCTCTTTCTGATGAAGAATTAATCAAATATTATGCCGACTTGTGTGCCAAATATCCGATTATTTCTATTGAAGATGGCATGGCCGAAGATGAGTGGGAAAGTTGGACAAAACTAAACGCAGCTCTCGGCGATAAAATTCAAATTGTAGGCGATGATTTATATACAACCAATGTGCAAAGAATACAGCAAGGAATTCAAAATAGTGCGACTAACTCTGTATTAATCAAGCCTAATCAAATAGGTACACTCACAGAAACCATAAATGCGGTAGAATTGGCTCAAAGTAATGGCATGACTTGCATAATTAGCCATCGCTCAGGTGAAACTCAGGACACCACCATTGCCGAACTTGCCGTAGGCCTGAACACCGGCCAGATAAAAATCGGTTCCGTTTCGCGCGGCGAAAGAATTGTTAAATACAATCAGCTTTTGCGAATTGAAGAGGCGCTAGAAAATGGTGCCCGTTTCTGGGGAAAAGATTTCCCTTACCGGAAAGCATAAAAAAATAATTATATTCATCTATGAGTCCAGTATAAAAAGGTAAATTTGCATCGAAATCGGTCGGATGGCTTCATTAATCAATTGTAAATGAGCTGTCTATTTTTACAGTTTTAATAAATCT
>CAYQXT010000568.1:0-1510 GCA_964421365.1 uncultured Bacteroidaceae bacterium | reverse complement strand
ATGGCTGTTAGGGAGTTAAAACCTTTTACCTGTACTTCTAATTTATAGTCTTTTCCCGCTGTGGGTTTTAGACTTGCACGGTATTCGCCGGCAGCGGTATTATTTAAGCGGCAAACCAAAGCGCCTGTCGCCGGGTCGTAAATATTCACTCTTGCCTGATTTACCGTATAGAGCATAGTATCAGGCAAGGAGCTTGTTTTAAACAGCGTGCAGCTAAATACCGAATCGGGAGTAAGCAGGCTGTTTACCACTAAAACGGGCTGTACCGGCCAGATTTTCATAGCTATCTCCTTTTCACAGGAAAGCCACAGAAAAGGCACAGAAAAAAGTAAATAAATGAGTTTTTTCATTTCAAAAATTATTTTTCATAAATAAGCTACCTAAAAAGGTAGCTTATTACTATTTATTTAATGGATATCCCCAGGTGAAAAATACTCATGCCGATTATAAGTTGCCGATTTTAAATTATAGAAGTAAACGGGATTTACATTACTTCCTGTTCTTTGGTTTAACTTTATTTCCCACTTGCTATCATTTGAATCTGCAAAATTGAAATGCACCCATGTATCTTTAAAGGCTATCCACGGAAAATCGCCATCAAATTGCCACCATTGACGCAAAAAATAAGGACTTTGGGTAGTCGTATTTACAATACCGTCAGAATAATCTATAAATGGATCAGCATATCCTCTGTAATTTGAAGCCATTTTATAACGACCACTACCACTAATAGCTGCTTGGTCGTAGCCCCACCACCAATGATGTTTTATTCTGGAATCAAAAGTAAAATAAAGCTGAACAACCGACCATGAATCCAATTCCACATCGCTCCAATAAATTGAACGACTTGCATGCAATCGACCTGAAATTTTCCTAAAATCTTCTGCATTAGATGCAAGATCTGAGATATCAACCAGTTTGTTTCTGAGAACAACGTCTTTTTTCCTTTTTAGATTATTTTCGGTTGTAATATTCCAATTTTTAGTAAAAAATTCGCTACTATTGTTGAAAATATGAATGTCGCCACCAATAGCAAACATATAATTTTTATTTAGAAAGCGATAGTTTACCGATGAGTTTTCTTTGGATTTCAACTCTTTCGTTCCATCACTATTAGTCACTATTTGCAAACCGTATTCTTTTATTATTTTTTTAGCCACTTTAGGTACGTCATCAATTGCTCCATTTTTAAACATCTTAACAAAATTGGTTTCAGAGATATTTAGTGAAGTAAACTTTTTATCTAAATTAGCTTTAATAATATCAAAGACCTCATGTTGAGCTCGGGTTACCGATTTAAAATTTAACTCTTTTTCCCAATTATCTATTTCTTTGTCAGTCATAGAATTTAGCTTTTTTAGACATTGCCTCATAAGCATTATTATCGGCAAAGCGCAAAATTCCATTTTTCACACTCACTTCCGGTAGTATTTTATTTTCGTTAAATACCAGACTATTTTCTTTTTTACATCCGGTGAAAATAAAACCGGCAATCAATATAATTATTGAA
>CAYQXT010000567.1:0-1510 GCA_964421365.1 uncultured Bacteroidaceae bacterium | reverse complement strand
CTTACCGTATCGGTAGGTTGAGCTCCTTTTTGCAACCAGGATAATGCCTTATCGAAATCCAAATCCACTGTTGCAGGATTTGTGTTTGGATTATAAAATCCGATTTTTTCGATGAAACGGCCATCCCGTGGCGATCTACTATCAGCAACAATAATGTGATAGAAAGGTTTCTTTTTTCTTCCGTGTCTTGTAAGTCTTAACTTTACAGGCATATCCTTTAATATTTAAATTCGTGCAAAAGTATATTAATTCGTTTAATTATGAAAATATTTTTTTGGAACTATTTATGAAAAGCCACTAGTGTATGGATATTTATAATACGTGGTATATGTGGATTATTAGGAGATTATGGAAGTATATAGGTACTTTTACTCCTTATAAATCAGTATAATTTAGTCCTCTTTTTCTCTCCAAATATTTTGTGAACTTTGCCTTGCTTGTTATCTTTAGGTGTTTTCAATAAAATAATAGACGTTAAAGATTTTTTAATATTTTGATTCCTTAAAAAATATTTTATTCCTTTGTGGGTTCAATCTTATAATTTAAAATGACAAAAATAAGACTTACTAAAGAATTTCATTTTGAGATGGCTCATGCACTCTGGAACTACGATGGCCTTTGCAAAAATATTCATGGGCATTCATATAAATTGTTTGTTACCGTTATTGGAGAACCTATCCAGGATACAAGGCATGCCAAGCAAGGCATGGTTATGGATTTTGGTGATTTAAAAGCTATTGTTAAACAAAAAATTATTGATAAATACGACCATTCTATTGTTTTTAATCGGCAGGCTTCTTTAAAGAGTCTTTTGGCTGTTGAGCAGATGTTTGAACGGTATGATGCTTTGGATTATCAGCCCACTTGCGAAAATCTAGTTTTTGATTTTGCCGAGAGAATTAAAAAAAGTCTACCAAAAAATGTAGATTTATATAGCTTACGTTTGTATGAAACAGCCAGTTCTTATGCAGAGTGGTTTGCTTCGGATAATTAATAGAAATCTACACCTAAGATGGTTATATCATCAAAGAAATCGGTATTGCTACGTTTGATGTCCAAATGCAAAAGAAGTTCTTGAATAGATTTATCAACCCTGTCGGGTGTAGCAAACACATATTCAATGGTTTGGAGGCGGGTTTCAACTTCATTATCTTGCTTTATCTCAACCAGACCATCAGTGTAACTGAGTAGTTTTGCTCCCTGATTGCCAGTATTTATTTTTTTCATACCCACTTTTACCTGCGGAATTTCATCGAGCATGCCAAGTCCCATACATCCTGTACTTAGATACAGAGATTCGCGTGTGGCCTTATTGTATAAGATAGGCGGATTGTGCCCAGCGTTTACATATTCTAAAATCTTTGTTTTGTAATTATATTTTGCTACAAAAAAAGTAATAAATTTCTGTCCCTGAGCATTCTTGCTGATTATCTTATTCAGTCGGTTAATGAGGGTGTCTAGTGGCATGTCGGCTGTAAAAAGAGCGTTCAAATTAGCCTGAAAATTTGAC
>CAYQXT010000566.1:0-1530 GCA_964421365.1 uncultured Bacteroidaceae bacterium | reverse complement strand
AACATGGTACCGAAGAAGAAAAAGCAGAATTAAACCTGATATGGGGATTAATTTTTGAGGATATAAATCTCCCCTCTAAAGCGGCAGAGAATTATTTTGATGGGATAAATATTTTTCAAAACAATAATGCAACTGCCAAAATTCAATATTGCTTGCTTTTAGGTTTGGTCAGGACAGCGGTAGAGAAAGATTACTTTTTGAAATTAGCTAAAAACCTTCTACTGCAATTGAATAGTAGAAGTGACTCCTTGATTTTTTTTAAGACCAAAGCATATATTACTTCTGATATTGAAGCCAGGCATATTCTATATTTAAAAGTTATAAATGATTTTGGAGATTTGCTCGATACCCGAGGAAGGATAAATCTTTTTGGCACATTGGCATTGAATTGTCAGATTTTAGTGAAAGATGATTCGGCGAACTATTATCTGGAAAAAGCGAAAAAAATTATATCTGAAAATGATATATTACCTTCCCAGTACATCAAATACTCTTTTGTAGAAGCATATATTGATATGAAATCCGGAAGATTAATCGAAGCTGGAACCACCATTGATTCAACCATTGCTTTTGCACATGACCAGCCAGGATTGTTAAGTCAGGCATATCTCAGAAAGAGTAATATAGAGTCGGTCCAAAAAAAATATAATCAGGCAAATATAAGTTTACTACGTCACCTTAAATATGAGCAAAAGAACCAAACATACATTCAAGGCAACCAAATTGTACTTATGACCATAAACTATAAATTAAATCAGCAACAATTTGAGTTGCTGAGGGTTAGAAATTATTGGTTAAAGATTGTAATTAGTTTACTACTGGGAATATTAATATTAGCTATAGTTTTTATTTATAATAAACGAAAGAGTTATAAAGAAAGACAAGAGCTTCAGGATCTTATATCCTTAAATTCTGCTGAGAAATACGAAATGGAAAAGAAATACAAAATCACCAGAGATAAGTTATTAGAAACGACTGATGGAAATCTAAGAATACCTCACAATAAATTTACAAAGGACCAAGATAGGAAATATTCAGGAAGTGTAATTGGTGATTTCCGAGATTGGAATCATTTTCGGACAGATTTTATTTATCGAAATCCACTTTTTTTTGATAAGCTTAAAAAGAAGCACCCAGATTTGAAAGCGCTGGATTTTAAATATTGTTTTTGTATTTTCAGTAAACTTGCGAATCAGGAAACTGCAGATTTAAATGGGGTTACTTATGAAGCTGTCAAAAAAGCAAAAAGGAAATTGAAAGACAAATTCCAACTCGAATCTGTATCTAAATTGCCTCAGTATCTTGAAACTATTGACAAAGAAATTTCAACACCAGTCTAATATATTTCAATTTTAGGATAGAAATTATAATAATTCACTGTTCTTGTAGAAAAAAATTGATTTTTTTATCAAAATACAACTATCACGTAACCAATACATTACAACAAAAAGTACCCAAAAATTCCCCCCACCCTAAAAAGCAGTACCCAAACTTTCCCCCCCCTAAATTAGAAGTGTAGTAATTTGAATA
>CAYQXT010000565.1:0-1549 GCA_964421365.1 uncultured Bacteroidaceae bacterium | reverse complement strand
CTGCGGATGGGCGCAGACTTCTGGAAAAAAGATTTTTCCCGCTGGAAAAGTAGTGGGTAAACCTTAAGTCTTGGACCTTTTTATTAGCGTAAACGAAATCGACGTCTCAAAGCCAAGAGGAAAAGGGTTATTAAGGAAATTGATAAAATAAAATGAAACAAAGATATAATTTTCATTATTAAAAGATTTGTATCTGGCATGGCACAAGCATATTTATTTAAGCTCGTTACCGGCTTAAATAATTGATCAAGTGTAACTGAGAGACTTTCTTTAAACTTAACGTTTGGCAGAAAATACATATAGCCGATGAATGCACAAATTTGGATGATAAATAGAAATAACAAGGGCCGCAAAAAATTCTGTCCATATTCCGCTATCTTGGAGTATAAATTGGATGCTATTTTTTCTAAAATACCCGCATATTCATTCTTTTTAAGGCATGCTTCCTCCAAAGCATGGAAACGCCCTTCCATTGGATAATTTCGAGCCTCCTCCATCAGCAACTTAAGAATTCTATAATAACTGGCAGAAGTAAATTCTGTATTAATAAACTTTGCTTCCCTGAAATCGGCTGAATGGTGCAATTTTGTGTTATTGAATTCTGGGGGAAGGGTGAAAACCGCTTTCTCAAAGGTAATTGGGGCAGAAAAAATCCGGTTGTCAAAAGCCGGAGTATGTTGGTCAGAAAAAAATTTGGTTCCTTTGAAACTTATTTTGCCATTACTCCTTATCTCGTTGCCTGAAAAAAGGGCAAGCCCATAGAATTCTGCTTCGTCAAACCAAGTTGAGTGATCAAATACGGCCTCACTAAAAATTGCATCACAATAAAATTTCGCTTCGGGAAAGCAACAATCATTATTGAAAATGGAGTGGATAAAGCTTGCCTCAAAATCTTTATTTTCAGAAAGAGTTTTGTTTCCAAACTCTGCTTTTATAAAATTCATAACCCCAAATCTTCTACTATCACTGGTGGGTTTAAAAAGACATTTTTGTTTAAACTTAGCCCCAATTGCTAATATCTCGACATTGTTACAGTTAAGATTAAAGGTGAAATCACCCTTCATTATTGAATTGCTGAAATCATATATTGAAGTCTGTTGTTCTTTACTAACTGTTTCCGAAAAATCTTCTTCAAATATAATATTTGAAAGGTCTACCCTGAAGATTCCGTTGGATATTTCATATACAAAACGAGTTCCCTGATATTTCGAAGGAGATCTAGCAATATTGGCTATTGTTGCGCGAACTCCCTTTTCGTCCAGAACCTGCAAGTTTTCTGCTTGAAATTGTTTATCAGCCTGCTTTTCAAGTTCGACTCGCCATTGATCTTTGGTCTCTAACATATCTTTGTTATTGCCAGTCATTTACAAAAGCCTCAATGGAAATAAAATATATATTTTGGTAAAATATTATATATTCGTTGCATTAAAAATATGCAAAAACTGCCACAGCAATATTCTGTCACTTTTGACACTTATATACATAGGGGATTTTAGGTACAGAAGCAGTCTTAACAATTAGCTCAAAACAGCCGTTTTCCGTTTCATAT
>CAYQXT010000564.1:0-1550 GCA_964421365.1 uncultured Bacteroidaceae bacterium | reverse complement strand
GCGATTATTCAAACCTCACTTCTTTTTATTTTTAAATTTTTATCGGACAACAATGGAATTAAAAAATAGTTTTTGTCTTCCCTTGGCATGAAATAATTAAGCAGTCTATTCATAGTGAATTTTTCCTTATAATACGATTTTTACAGTAGTTAATTTTAGCTCACTACTAAAAAGCCAATTAAGATAGGTAAATTAATAAGCAAAAGAGCAAAATTTGATATTTTTTTATATCTTTATCCCTGAAATTAACTAAACTTTTGAAAAATGAAATTATATCCGATAGAAACCGGCAGCTTGAAATTAGATGGCGGTGCCATGTTTGGAGTAGTTCCCAAAGTTCTATGGCAAAAAAAATATCCTGCCAACGAAAATAATCTCGCCACTTGGGCTATGCGTTGTTTGCTAATTGATGACGGCAATAACAAAGTATTGGTAGATACCGGAATGGGCGACAAACAAGACGAAAAATTTTTTAGCTATTATTCTCCCTCTAATAAACCGACTTTAGAAGAATCTTTGAATAAATTAGATTACCAATTAGCCGATATTACCCACGTAATACTTACGCATTTACATTTCGACCATGCCGGCGGTGCCATCCGCTATAATGAAAACAAAGAATTAGTTCCTACTTTCCCTAATGCCACTTACTTTGTTGGTAAACGCCACTGGAATTGGTCAATTGACCCCAACAGCAGGGAAAAAGCCTCTTTCCTTGAGGAAAATATTTTACCTATTAGAGATAGTGGTAATTTGATACTTGTAGAAAAAGAAGGTGAAATTCTGCCGAATATAGAAGTACGTTTTTTTGAGGGGCATACCGAAGGGCAGCTTATACCAATGATACATACTCCTGAAGGAAAAACAGTGGTATATATGGCCGACTTACTACCATCTCATGTACATGTTCCAATGCCTTGGATTATGGCTTATGATATACGTCCGCTCGTAACGCTTGACGACAAAGAACGCCTATTCTCCGAGGCCGTAAAAAATAATTATATTTTATTTTTTGAGCATGATTTATATACCGAATGTTGTACGCTAAAAAACACTCCTAAAGGTGCACGGGTGGATAAACTCATGATGCTAAAAGAGGCAATTGGGTAATTATGAATGGTGAATTCTGTTTGTCGATAGAGAATAATTTATCACTTCATTATCACAATTTTATAACTATATATTACAACATCATACTATAACCCTCTGACGGATTTATTTACCAAATATTGTCAACTTTTAATCTTAATAATCAATTTATTAAGTAATCCGTCTGACGGCTAAAAACAAAATAATGAATCATTAATTAACAGAAAGATGATAAAAAAAAATTTAATCAAAGATTATATACAAGAAAGTATAAGTAAGTATTGGGATTTAGCTGTCTATACCGATTTAGGCAAACAAACTTTTTTGTATAAAGATGTGGCCTTAAAAATTGCTCGTTTGCATATCATGTTTGAACAAAACGAGATAAAACAAGGCGATAAGATAGCGATTCTGGGCAAAAACTCGGCACAATGGGCGATGACTTACCTTGGAATTATTTC
>CAYQXT010000563.1:0-1572 GCA_964421365.1 uncultured Bacteroidaceae bacterium | reverse complement strand
TTAATGAAGCCGTCCGACCGATTTCGATGCAAATTCACCTTTTTATACTGAACTCTTTAATAATTCTGTATTAGAATGGTAAAAAATATAAGTTATTAGAAAGTCGGTAATTTTTATAAAGTGCTAAAATGAGTCGATATATAAAAAAACTAATTTTACAGGGAGAACATGGTAGGCAGGATTTCAAATACGCCATAAATGATTCCCGAAAAATAGCCAAAAGCCTTTCTGCCTTTGCGAATACTTTAGGAGGCACATTATTGATTGGAATTAAAGATAACGGTGCAATTGTCGGGGTTAAATCAGACGAAGAATATTATATGATAGACGCTGCTGCTCAGTCATATTGTCGTCCTGAAGTAGCATTTAGTTCAAAAGCATGGAAAGTGGATGGTAAAGATATTTTGGAAATAGCTATTCCTCAAAGTATTAAGAAACCAGTTTTAGCCGAAAGAGAGGATAGAAAATGGTTAGCTTACCTACGTGTTAACGATGAAAATATTTTAGCCAATGGAGTATGGATAGAGTATTGGCGCTTACTGAGAAATCCTCATGGTGTTTTAATCAAGTACTCTGAAAAAGAGCAACTACTTTTAGAGTATTTAAAAAAACATCCTTCGTTAACTATTTCTGAATTCCAAAAAATAGCCAAAATATCAAGATATAAAGCCACCCGAACCATAGCCCGGCTGGCAAGTATTCACACGCTCAAGATTCAATTCAACGAAAATCAATTTGAATATATTTTAAAAGAATAGGCTTGTTTATTATGCTTATTTTCCACTGATTAGCATAAATTTATCATCTTTGTGATACATATTTAATTCCCATTCACGTAATTTATAAGCCACTTTGCTCTTAATTCTTTTTCCACCAGGAGTATTATAATAACTCCATTTTAGGATTATATTGTCGATAGGCTTACCTTGTATAATACTTTTTTTCAGACTACTACGATTAAAATTACCAATTCCAACAGCAAATATAAAATGAGCTATGGCAAGTTTTTTTGAACCATCTAAGTTCGTATTTCTGGTAACTGCTTTTAGAGCAATCTTATAGTCTGCCCGTAATAGGCTATCGGCTTGGAATTCTGAAATGGAATGATTGAAGCGTTCACCCTTTTTTATGGCATGCCCATAACCAACCGTTAATACTCCGGCAGCACAATGATAAGGCAAAGCACGAAAACCTTCATGTTTTTTTATAAAATTTATGGTTTCTTCGTAATTTTTTTCCCAAAGGTAATCCTTTGCATAAATAGTATTAACAGGCTCTCCATCAAATTCCTCATTTGTTGCAGCCGAAGGATTTGCATTTTGAAATTGTGACGATAAAATGCCTATAAATAATACTGTTCTTAAATATTTCATGCACTATTTTTAGTTAAAATGGTTGGCAAAAGTAGCCTATTCCAAATACACACCAAGCAGCCCATATTCTTTCACTGTTTTTTAACATAAAAACAAACAAATCGTTCACAATAAACACTTTAAGTTTAGTTAATCAGCTCCAGTATAAGTATTTACTAGCCCTTAGACCGATTATACTATACATGCATAGTATAAAAAC
>CAYQXT010000562.1:0-1573 GCA_964421365.1 uncultured Bacteroidaceae bacterium | reverse complement strand
GGTCACACGGGGCTCAGGGTGTGTCAGCGATAAGTGCTTTTTGGAATAAGTGAGTAGTTAAATAAAGTTTTCTAAATTAAAAAACTTAGATTAAGCACATTTTTAATTTAAAGCTCACGTCTTCTTTGCATTGTTCAGGACGATTAGCTGGATTGTCGTTTTTCATAAACCTTACAGAGAAACGGTGTTTTCCTGCGCTTATTTCGGGATAGCTATCAGCATCATTAGGGATTGAAATACGCAGCAACTGAATAGCCTGATTGGTATCAAGTGACTTTTGAAAAAAACCATTGGGCGCTAACTCGTTGGTATCTTCCGCGCTGTGTCTTAGTACGTCTAGTATAAGTTGTACGGATCTGTCTAAATGGCTAAATGGACGAAACCATTTTTCGATATGAGTTCGTCTTGTTTCTTTTGGCAAAGTTAACCAGTGTTTCAATGCGGGTAAATCAAAATCACAAATGCTGCCACCAGGAACTGAACTTTTCTGTGCAATAGCTGAGAGTAATTCTATATTTTTAACTTCTTGTCCAATCTGTCCTGTTTGTGCTTGTAACTCGCCAACTCGCTTAGTAATATTTTTTAATATAGATGTAAGTTGAGATTGATCAATCTGAGGACGTTTTGACAAGCGTTCAAGTCGAGTGTGCTGTCGCTCGAGTTCTTTTAGAACCTCTAATTTAATATCGCTACGTGTGGTGTAAGCTGAAATTTCTAATATTGCTTCGATTGCAATGCGATTATTCCAGTCAGAGCCATGCTTTAAGTGGAAATTGTATTGTTGAAACAGTTTCTCCAGACGTAAAAAGGCGCGCACTTTTTCGTTTAAAGGTTGTTCGTAAACGTAATGGTCTGTCACTATGTGTTTCTAACTGTTTGATTCTGAATGGTGGATAATCGAGTTATGCGGTGTTGCCGTACATATGGCTAAATTTTACACTTTTTTAGTTAGTTGGTGTCAGGATTTTTTATTCGGTGCTCGACAGCTGGGTGTAAAGATTGTGTAATTTATGGACTTCAATTTCTAGCTTTTTTAAATCATTGTCATTAACTATAATGTCGTTTGCTTCTGTTCGGCGTGTTTTATCATCTATCTGGTTGGCAATAATTGAACGAATTTCATCCATAGTTCTATTATCACGTTGTTGGATGCGTTTTACTCGTGTACTTTCATCGGCAATAACAACCAGTGTACGATCAATCATTTCGTCAAAACCGATTTCGAAAAGTAGAGGGATTACGATGATGACGTAATTATCTTGTTTATTCGGTGTGTCTTTTGATTTGTTCTTGTATATCTGACTGTTTATCTGATTGTTTATCTCAGTTCTTACTCTTGGATGAATAATTTTTTCCAATTTCTGTTTTTTTGTTTTGTCATTAAAAATGATGCGAGCCAGTTTTTTTCTATCGACTATATTATTTTTATCGAGAATCGTTTTTCCAATACAATTAACAACTTCTTTTGATACTGTTTTATCGTTATCTAAAAGGTTACGAGCAATGATGTCTGTATCAATGACAGTGATACCTGATTTTTCAAACAGATCAGATACAGCCGTTTTACCACTAC
>CAYQXT010000561.1:0-1578 GCA_964421365.1 uncultured Bacteroidaceae bacterium | reverse complement strand
TAGCTCTATTTTATACCTCAAAATCCCAGCCTCAATTTTGTCCATTACACCTAAAAAGATTGGTTTAGCTTCTCGTACTGACAATCTCCACAATCCTGTGCGACCTGTTTTGCCGGACGTATTAACACAATTTTCTCATTTATATTCTTCTACAACTTCATGTTGAAACCGGGTTAATGTGTCAACAAATACGAGGTAACTGCTCGCCTAAGGGCATGTTCACTACCCTTTTCCCTCCCATAGGATTTGTAATCAATACTTTTCCATGATGGTCATCTACTACCGTTCCTATTATAGCAGCATGCTGGGCCTCTTCGGTAGATCGCAACATGCTCACAACCTCTGTGGCAATATTTTCCGGCACAAAAATCATAAAAACACCTTCGTTGGCCGAATATAGCGGATCCAGTCCTAATATTTCACAAGCGGCTTTTACCTGTGTAGCAACAGGGATAGCTTCATCGCGAAGCACAATACCCATATAGCTGTCCATGGCAATTTCGTTTAGGGTACTGGCCAATCCGCCTCTTGTCGGATCGCGGAAAAGATGAATATCCGAGCCGAATTTATCTAACAACATGGTTGTTATATCGTTTAGACTGCGGGTATCACTTTCGATATCAGTCTCAAATTCAAGGCCTTCCCTTACTGATAAAATGGCTATCCCGTGTGTGGCAATATCATCGCTGACAATAATCTTATCGCCTTTTTTAATATTCTTTAAATTAATATTTGCTTTGGGATGAATATGACCGAGACCAGTAGTATTAATGAAAATTTTGTCTCCCTTTCCCCTGTTAACAACTTTGGTGTCGCCGGTAACTATTTTCACACCGGCTTTTTCAGCTGCAAACTTTATGGATACCAGTATGTCCCAAAACTCATTAATAGGCAAACCTTCTTCCAGGATAAAGCTTAAAGATAAATATTGTGGAATGGCGCCACACATAGCCACATCGTTCACTGTTCCGTTAACGGCCAATTCGCCAATATCACCTCCCGGGAAAAAAACGGGAGAGATAACGAAACTATCTGTTGAAAAAGCAATATTTCCATTCATGTTCAGAAAGGCACCATCGTGATGCTGATCTAATTCTTCGTTTTTCAACAAGCTGAAAACACCGCTTTCAAGCAATTTATTGGTAAGTAAACCACCACTGCCATGTGCTAAAGTAATGATGTCAAAATCAAACTTCGGAACCGGACATTGCAACTTCATTAAACTTTTTTTCATTTCTTTATTTCGTTATAGATCCATGGTTTTAAAAATTGTAGAAAAATTGTAATAGGCCGCGCAAGCGCCTTCGGAGCTTACCATGGGCGCGCCGAGAGGGTTTTGAGGGGTGCATTTTTTACCGAATTGTGAACAATCAAAAGGTTTGCTTATTCCTTTCATAATATTGCCTGCAATACACTCTTCATTTTCGTTAGCAATCTCAATATGGATAGAAAATTTTTTGTCGGCATCGAATCGGCCATATTTCTCTCGCAAATGAAAGCCGCTTTTCCCGATTGTTCCTATTCCACGCCACATTTGATCTCCAACCTCAAATACATCAGAGATAATCTTTTGAGCGG
>CAYQXT010000560.1:0-1584 GCA_964421365.1 uncultured Bacteroidaceae bacterium | reverse complement strand
GGGTATTTTAGGTATAATAGGCTGGGCTTATTTACTTAACGCATTTGCCTATTTGTTTTTAGGCAAAAGGTTAATTTTTATTGCTATATTTTTAATAGCCTTACACATATTACATTTGTCAAATTATATAGAGTTACTTTCTCCATTTTCGCCTATAAATTTTGTAGTTGATTTTTCAAATCATATTTGCGTATTAAGTGGTGTTGTAGCTACAATGATTTATTTGAGATATAAGGATAAGGAAAATAAAAAGCAATTTCTAACTATTTTATTTGGATTAGGTGCTCTTTTTATTGCTTATGGATTTTTGGTAAGACCTTTTGGAGGAATTGCAAAACTAGGCGGTACTCCTTCATGGGCAGATATAAGTGTTGGCACAGGTTTTATTTTATTTGCTTTGCTTTTTTTGATAACAGATATCTTTAAACAAACAAAGTGGGCAAAAGTTTTTGAACCCGCTGGTAGAAGTACACTTACAGCATATTTAATTCCGTATTTCTTTTATGCAGTTACCGCATTATTTTCTATACATCTTCCTAGGTTTTTACTTGGAGGAACAGTTGGGATAATTAAATCTTTATTATATTCTTTTCTAATTATTTGGATTACTAGAGGCTTTGAAAAAGCACATCTCAGATTAAAAATATAGTATAGTTTTTCTTTGTAATGGAATTGTTGATATTAAGTATAGGAGTATGGAACCATTCTTTTAATAACACAGGAGTTAATGGATAAGTTACTTTGATATAGAACAAACCTGTTCTTGTTCTTTTTTTGTATATTATTCATCTCTTAAAAACAAAAAAAATGAAAAACAATAGCAAACCATTCTTTTATTATAAATATTTAATCCTGTTCGTTTTTATTGGTAATATATCTATAGCTCAGATAGTTCCGTACGATTCTGATTTAATCAAAGGTAATTATTCCAAAGAAATTGTGATGCACAGGGCAAAAGAAGAAAAGTCTTTTAAAAACAAAGAGACCACACTTTTGTCAGATGATTATTTTGCTCGTTTTACAGGGTTAAATTATTTTTCGGTAAACTTAAAATACAGAGTAGTTGCAAATCTAACAAGGTCAGATGATCCTAAAAGAAGAGATTTAGAAATGACCTTCGGAAACCCATATGGTTTTGTTCATTTTGGCAAGGTTAATTTTTATTTGGATGGAGAGTCTATAGAACTCGATGTTTATGAATTTCCTTCTCGGGAGTATTCTACTGCAATTTTTGTTCCTTTTACAGATTTAACCACCGGCAATGAAAACTTTGGTGGAGGTAGATTTGTGATTATAAATATCCCAAAAGAAGATCAAATTGTGATTGATTTTAATCTGGCAATAAACCCAATTTGTGTTTACGACCCATCGCATTCTTGTCCGATTCCACCCGAATCTAATTTTATCAATAAACAAATCTTAGCTGGTGCTAAAATGTATTATGATCCGGAAGCGATGTCTCTTCAAAATTGAAAAATTTACATATGGTTGTAATATTAATGTTTAATAATCTTAATGAGGAAAAAGTATAACATTCATGACCAAATAATGGTCACATAAGAAAATGATGATAGAAATGAAGCG
>CAYQXT010000559.1:0-1586 GCA_964421365.1 uncultured Bacteroidaceae bacterium | reverse complement strand
TCCCTTATTATCAATCAATAAGCCTATTACAATTTGCTTTTTGCCTTTGAGAACATAGGTTACTGCATTTTTTGGAGCTAAATCTTTAGGAACTTCCGTTATAACGACTTATTTAGCCACAAAACAAACATCAGAATTCCGAAATACGATTTGAAAGGGAGTTTATGGTATATTCAGAATAGTCAAATTTCGGCCATTTTGAATACAAAAAGCGGGGAAAAAATCATTTATGATAAATCTGGAATACTCAAAAACAGGAAGCAAAAAGTATCACACATACTCTCAATTCGTTAACGATTTCAAAGTAACATATTTTCAAGTATAGCGAAGTATTGCTTATAAATATGTATTTAATTTTTATCCATTCCCCATTTATCTCTAAACTTTATTGGAGAATTGTTAATTATTTTAAAAAAATAATCTATATTTGCAGCCTAAATTTAGAAGTTAAGCAAAACTTGTTTAGGTAAAATATTAAATGTTAAACAAATGCAGAATAAAGGAGCTATCCAGCTGATTGCAGTACTATTTGCGTTGGTAAGTATATACCAACTATCTTTTACATGGGTTACCAGTAGGGTAAGAAAAGAAGCCAAAGAATACGCCAAAGGAGACAGATTAAAAGAAGTCCAGTATTTGGACTCCCTGAGTGGAGAGACTGTCTATAATTTCTTATGGCTACGGAAATTTAATTTTAAAGATGCCGAAGAACGGGAATTAAACCTTGGTCTTGACCTAAAAGGTGGAATGAACGTTGTTCTGGAAGTATCTATCCCCGACTTAGTTCGCGCTTTATCAGGATATAGTAAAGACACTTCTTTTGTTAAAGCTCTGAGATTAGCTAAAGCCAGTGAGAAAAACAGTCAGGAAGATTTCGTAACTCTTTTTGGCCAGGCTTTCGAAAAAGTTTATCCAGGCGGAAAACTGGCTTCTATATTTCAAACCTTAGATTTGAAAGACCGGATAAATTATAGTAGCACAAATGATGATGTACTAAAAGTTCTTCATGCCGAAACCGAGTCTGCCATTTCAAATTCTTTCAATGTAATTCGGAATCGTATCGACCGTTTTGGTGTAACGCAGCCCAATATACAAAGAATGGAGAATTCTGGTCGTATTCTGGTTGAACTTCCCGGAATTAAAGAACCCGAACGTGTTCGTAAATTATTACAAGGTACTGCCAATTTACAATTTTGGGAAACATACGAAAATAAAGATGTAATAGGTTATTTACAACAAGCAAATCAAAAATTAAAAGGTATTCTCGAAGCCGAAAAAGCATTAGAAAAAGACACGGCCAAAAATATTCTTGCAGATTCGGTTCCAACCAATCAATCTCTATTAGATAATATAGAAAATATTAAAGACTCCGTAAATAAAGAAGCCCCAAAATCACGTGACGATTTTAATAAAAAAAATCCACTTTTCGCTCTTCTTTATCCTCAAGTTTCTCAGTCAGGTCAGCCAGTTCAAGGTGCAGCAATAGGAACTTCACATTGGAAAGATACCGCCATGGTAATGAAATACCTGAGAATGCCACAAATCAAACAACTGGGCTATGGAAATTATACAGTTATTCTAAAATC
>CAYQXT010000558.1:0-1619 GCA_964421365.1 uncultured Bacteroidaceae bacterium | reverse complement strand
ACACTTAAATACAATTTTTTACTAATTCCGAGTTTTATCGGACAACAATGATTTTATTTAATGTTTTTTTAGATTTGAAGCACAACTATATTAATTGTATCTTCGTTAAAAAATTCAGACATTAATATAATGAAAAAAATAGTACTTCTAATCTTTATAGCCTTTTTCCCCTTGCTTAGTCGAGCCAGCTTTTTATTAATACAAATGGATGAATCTCAAAAAGACCATTTAAAAGCCTATGGAATTGCCTTTTGGGAACTAAAACAAGGGGGAACTTTGCAATGGCTACTCAACTACGAAGGCGGTAGTTTCCTTATACCTTATGAGAAAACGCTGGAAAATGAATGCATTATCAGAGGGGTGAGCTATATTGTGATTCCTAATGGCAGAGCATCGGCCATACTAAATATGATTTCCAAGCCCGATGTAAACATGGATGCAATAAAGCTGGTAAAAGCACCTAAAATAGCTGTTTATAGCCCAAAGAACAAGCAACCATGGGATGATGCCGTTACGCTGGCTCTTACTTATGCCGAAATTCCCTATGATGTGATTTATGACGATGAGATAGTGGAAGGAAAACTAAAAAACTATGACTGGCTGCATTTACACCACGAAGATTTTACCGGTGAGTACGGTAAATTCTGGGTGAGTTACCGAGCTGCTCCATGGTATATCAACAATCAAAAAACAGCAGAAGCTACTGCCTACCGCCTGGGATTTAGTAAAGTATCACAGCTTAAACTCTTTGTGGCCAAAAGTATTCGCGCATTTGTAGTAAACGGTGGCTTTGTATTTGCTATGTGTTCTGCTACCGACACGCTCGATATTGCTTTGGCTGCACGTAATACCGACATTTGTCAGCCTATGTTCGATGGTGATCCTGCTGACCCTGCTGCCAACAGCAAATTAGACTTTTCTCTGGATTTTGCTTTTCGGAATTTTAAAGTGAGCTTAGACCCTACCGAATACGAATTTTCGACTATTGATGCCACCTACACACGCCGTGTACCTAAAGATAAAGACTATTTCACCCTCTTTGATTTTTCCGCCAAATGGGATCCTGTACCCACCATGCTCTGCCAGGATCATACGAATATTATCAAAGGCTTTATGGGGCAAACTACGGCTTTCAACGAAAATTATATCAAACCCAATGTGCTGATTATGGGTGAGAATAAAGCCGCACATGAAGCTCGCTATATTCATGGCAACTTAGGAAAAGGCACATGGACTTTCTACGCCGGACACGACCCGGAAGATTATCAACATTTTGTAAGCGACCCGCCTACGGATCTTAGTCTGCATCCAAATTCTCCCGGCTACCGACTTATCTTAAATAATGTGTTGTTTCCGGCGGCCAAAAAGAAAAAGAGAAAAACCTAATTTAATGATAAATGGAGGATTATTAATTATTGCTAGGTTCAGTCTCTTCTATTGTTGACTGTAAATATAAATGAAAATAAAAAATCAAATAAATATTTGTTGCCCCTGAAAAGATAGCTATCTTTGTCAAAACAAAGAAATGTCTTTAAAATGAAGCATCACAACCTATTAATAAAATTCAGTATCACCCTTTTATTCACCTGCCTATATTCAATTCTGGCTGTATCTTCTCC
>CAYQXT010000557.1:0-1623 GCA_964421365.1 uncultured Bacteroidaceae bacterium | reverse complement strand
AGATGAGAAAAAAGACCAGTAAAAATGTTAAATTAATTATGCCTAGGTGCTTATGGCGCAATCTTGATCAAATCACTCCTTGCTAAGGTTACAAAATACCAGGTTGATTTGCTCTGGTGCACGCCCAGCATGGGCGTTAGCTTATGAAGTAAAAGTCCTCTGTAGGAGAACCTACCTTGTTTCGTTGTTTTGAATCAGTATAACTACTAACCGACGGCAATTGCAACTTCACGAGGAGTTGTGAGAAGGAAGCCCGAGCACAAAACTGCAAGCCTAAGAACAGAAATGTGATGTGTCAACACTTTTCAGGATACAAATTCACACAGTTTTTATTGCTAAATTTCGATATATAGTCATTGACAGAATGGATTCTCTCTCGGTTGCAAAACACCTCAACATATTCAAATATTGCCTGTTTAGCGTCATTTCCAGTCTTAAACTGATGCAGAGTTTTCAACGTGTGAAAGAACTCATTAGGTCACCCATAATCGCTATTTCAAGCTGGCGACCCTATGATTTTCTGTTTTTTTTTAAAAATTGTTGACTTTTGAAAATATTTTAGTCACCATTATAAAATAAATCAAAAATTCTTTTGTTTAAACTCAATTACTTACAAAAAGCACTCCATTTTTAGTGCCAAGCAGGCATTTTTTAAAAATTCAACAACTTGATTTATAAAGACAGCGCTAACAAAGCCACGAAAATGGGTTAAGGGTATCGCCTAAAGCCCGTTTCGTTATCTAAGATAAGCAAAACTGTAAAACTAACTGTGGATCATAGAGATCGCTTAAATTTCCACTTTTAATTTTGCTAAAAAGATAATTAGCATGCCTTTCTCAAAATTGTAATCAACTTTAACTTACGATCCTTATTAATTTTTATTTCGAGGTTTAATGATGAAAATATTTCAAGTTCTCTTATTAACATTCATATTCGGCTGGTCGGCAATAAGCTCAGCTGATTCTATGCGTTATCAAAACGATGACTTTTCCATTTCTGATTATGACTCGGTATCGGAAGCGACAGATTCGATAAAAAAAATATTGAACGATCAAGGTATGAAAATCGTTGCTGTTATAGATCATGCAGCAAATGCTAAAAATGTAGGTCTAGAATTAGCACCAACTCAACTCATTCTGTTTCATGATCATCGATTAGAAAAAAAACTACTGCACAGAAGCTCAACAGTCGCAATTGATTTACCAATGAAGATGTTAGTCTGGGAAGACTCAGCTAGTGGTGAAATTAAGTTACTTTACAACCCGTCGGGTTATTTATCTGATCGCCATAACATAAAAACGACAGATCGCCTGTTTTCACTGCTGAACAAAAAATTAGCTCGATTTGCCCAAATAGAAAATGGTTTGATAACAATAGAAAGTAATTTTTCTATAAAAGACACTGTCAGAAATCTAAAAACCATTTTGTTAGAAAATGATTTTTTTATTCCATTTACTTTTGATTTTAAAATATCCCCCTATACTCGTCCGGCACAATTAATTGTTTTTGGCAATCCTGGAATTGGCACACTATTAATGCAAAACCAACAATCAATCGGTATTGATTTGCCCCTAACCCAAGTTTGTGACGTCATGCTTCATAAGTCATTGATTCTTGGTGATC
>CAYQXT010000556.1:0-1628 GCA_964421365.1 uncultured Bacteroidaceae bacterium | reverse complement strand
TTTCTTTAGATATAAATGCACAATACCTGTATTCACAAAGGTTGAATCCAACCGATTGTCATCACCATATTTTTTTGAGTGCCGATGTTGGCCATTATTTTAAATCCAAAATTCAGCCTGTATTAGGGCTTAGTTATCAACAAAATTTCTTTCCAAATCCTTCGGAAAATCAGTTATCGTTGACTATTTCCCCCGGAATAACCATAGAAAAAGCCGAACACTTTATTCTGGTTGTAAATTATGCTTATAGTCCTATTGGAATAAATACGGCTCAACTACGTACTTTTTCACTGGCACTAACGCTACCCTTTGAATAGATGGCAGGTGCTACTGTACTTTAAAATCTATAGGTTCTTACAATACTCTGCTAAATTTTGCCGAGGTTTGAATTTGCAAACAAATAGTCTCCTGATAATTAGCAAGATATCTATTCTCTGAAAAGTTTTCATTTAAAGTTATTTGCAAAAAATAGTGTACTATAGAAACTCAGAATTTGTATTCAAAATTTAGATAAATCCCTGAATTTAAATTAAATTTAGTTTAAAATCTAATTCTGCTTTTTTTAAATAGGCTGTTAATTCGCTACCCGTAGAATTCTTGCCAACATCAAAAGTAATTCCGGTTGACCATTTTTTATTAAACGAATATTTATACCCCAAATGAGAGCGCTTAATTTCAAAACTACTGGTTTTGCTTACGTTTTTTGTGAAATCATAATGGTAACCAAAATAAATTTTTGATTAGAATCTGAAGGGAACAGATAATCATCGCCCAAAGTACCTTTTAACTGGGCATAACGAGCAAAGGCATTTGAATAGAATCCGGTTTGCCGCTGACTCAGAAATCGGCGGTAATGAGTATCAATGGTGAATTGGGAGAGATTACTACTATTGTGTTTTTTATAAGCAATAGGGAAACTAATTTCGGCTTTTCTATCTACATTAAATAACGAAAAACCACCACTTATATCAAGGTTCGAACTCAGCATAAGTAATTTCACAAAATTAAATTCTATTCTAAAGTTCTTTCCTTTAAGGGGGGCATCCAATAGCTGACTATCCATTTTTTGAGTAGATTGATAAACGGCATCAATTTTCTGCGATTAAGGAAGTGTGTCAGATTGTTGTGCCTGAACAAAAAATGGAAATACAATCAATAATAGAAGAATTACTACTTTTGAACTGTTTTCATAAGGTTTTAATAAATTGGTTTTAATTCAAAAAACAAAATTAATAAAAAATAACTTTCAAACAATCAACCGTTTGTTAGATTTTGATTCTTGCGAAGTCGTAAAGCAGCAAAGCGCTAATACACAATGAATTACCAGAACAATTCTACTCTTGGTAGTTTGTACTAATACAGTAATTTACAAAAAGATAACGAAATATTGATGAATATTATCGTTTAAAATAAAAATCGCCAAAAATAGAGGAATTTTCCCATGGTACTTGCTTTCCTTGCGATTCTTGATAGACATTTTTACGCACTTGTTTGAAAACATCTTCAATTTTCAGTCCGGGCTTACTGAGTGCTTTCAGTAGCTCTTGTGTGTATAATCCATTACTTCCACTACCATCGGAAGCCACACTCCCCGGGGCTGTGGCATAAGCAATAAAGCTCCCTTTTGG
>CAYQXT010000555.1:0-1635 GCA_964421365.1 uncultured Bacteroidaceae bacterium | reverse complement strand
CTTGAGGGGCTTGTGGGAGCAATCCCTTGGAGGTTCAAGTCCTCTTCCGCGCACAGACAAGGACTTCCTGTTCTTTCTGAACAGGAAGTCCTTGTCTGTGCTGATATACTGACCTTTGTTCGAACCTATTTTGAACAACAATCGCAAAGCGATTGATATTTCTCACGCGCCACGCGCGTGGTAATTCGCAACAATGTCTTACGCTCCGATAATGCGGTAACTCTCCGCGCCAACGGCTCCACTCCGTTCCGCCGTACGCAAAACAAAAAATTTGCCTTTGCGTTTTTTCCATTTTTTTAGCCCCCCAATTCTTTCTGAAAAAGGAAAAGGCAATTTTTTGATTTTGCGCATTCGCTACTATTTTTTTGTTGGTATTGACAGCTTATCATAAATATGCTAATATAGAGACAGATTACAATGTACCTTATTTTACTTATAGATAATACGGGGGCAACAATCATGATTCGCTATTTTCTCAATTTACAAACAGACATAAATGCGAACCTTAGAAACCATAATGGTGTCAACTGGTTAGACATTCCACAGGAAAACATACTTGGTGATGTAGTAGAAATGGATTGCAATGCCCGTCCAAATTCCGAATATGAATCTATGGCTGTCCGAGAATATATGTTTGGGTTACAACTTGGGAAGTTACTGGTAGACAAACTACGAGGCATAGACACAAGACTGTCGCTCGAACAAATTTGCATTAATAATTGCTGCAGTAAATTTGTTTTCAGTTTTTCTGCGGATTCAGATGAAATCGGGCGTTCTATAGGTCAAGACATTGTGAATGAAGTTAAACACATAATTTCATTTGAACTTTCTACATGATGATTATTCCGCCCACATGGACATTTAACCATGGAGGGCGGTTCTTTTTTACATGCCCAGATTAAAAAATTCAGTTAAAAGATTTTTTTTGATATAATAAAACTTAAATAATATGGATACAAATAATGAAATAAACAACGATGTCGGGGCAGATTACAGTTCTGGCGTCAAAATTGAAAAAGTTTTTGGTGGCTATTTTTCAGACCAAAAGAATATTGATGATTTTATTCGAATTGGCATAGAGCCGATTCTTGAAAAATTTAAAAGCAAAAATGAGATAACTGTTGCAGACTTTGGGGGCGGTGCCGGCAACTTGGCTGAGGGTGTAAAAAGTTTTTTAAAACAACATTTTAAAACTGTAAATATGGTTGTTATAGATGCCAACCCCGATTATCTAAATAAGGCACAAGAAAAAAACTTAGACGTCATAGAGGCAAACCTTTTGGAATACTATGATATTGAAAAATATGATTTGATTATCCAAAGGGCTGTTTTGCACTACAATGAAGACAACCAAAAGCAAAAAAAGCTTTTAGAGAATATAAAAAAATCTTTGAACAAAGAAGGTTTTTTTGTCTCACAACTTAGCACTGGGTCAAAAGAAAATTGCAATATGAGAAATAAGATAGTGAACCAAGCAGGACTATTGCCTCATGGCGGCAGCAGAACGCATTTATGGATATCTCCCGAAGAATATACCGACCTTCTATCTCAAGTAGGATTTGAAAATAATAAAATCGCTGGATTTGCTAAAGGCGGTAGTTGGACAATCAAAAAAATGTGGGACCGCTTTAATAA
>CAYQXT010000554.1:0-1654 GCA_964421365.1 uncultured Bacteroidaceae bacterium | reverse complement strand
ACTCCACTATATAAAAGACATTTTTGTTGACAGACCTTCTTTAATATCTATAATTCAAATTATAAGTTAAAAGACTATTACATCCTGTATTCTAAATTTTTCGTGTCAGAATTAACAAAAATGTCTTTTATCAAAAAATATTATGCCAAATATAAAAGACACACAGACTAATTTACAAAAATCAAAAAGCGTTATAAACAAACCTAATAACCATGTCTTTAATACAATCCCAGACTCCACATCAAAGACATTAGCCGATAAGTCACAAAAAATAGTCACAGCTGTGTATATGGTGACAGGGTTGTTTTCAGGCACAGAGGAGTTGTCTAATTCCATAAGACAAAGTTCCTTATTGTTAATGGAGGCGTTGTTTGAAAATATGATTTTAGAAGGAGATAAAATGTCCTTGAGAACTGCACAATATAGTTTGTATGAAATGATATCCTATATTGATGTTGCATATAGAACAAATCTGATTTCAGATATGAATTATTCTATTTTAATAAAGGAAGCAAATAATTTGCAAAATGAAGTAATAAACGAACTTAATTACAATACTTCAGGGTTAGGTGTATCTGAGGAAAAGGTAATCAAATTATCTGATTTGTTTTCTAATAATCAACCTAGTGTAGAAAATAAAAATAAAGAAATTTTAAAGGACATTCCTGAAAAGAAAAAACTAGAAGAAATCTTTGTCGCAGAAATGCAAATACAAAACAAAGAACAAATAAAATCTAAAATAGAAACAAAAAGTAATGTCCCTTATATAAAAGAGCAAAAGGCTACTAGGAAATTAGCTAGTTATAAAAGACACGAAGACATTATAAAGATAATGGAACAGAAAAAAAACGCATCAATAAATGATATATGTGCATTAATAAAAAACTGTAGTTCAAAGACAATTCAACGTGATTTGAACGGCCTTATTAAAAAAGGTTTGGTTATGAAACGTGGTGACCGTAGATGGTCTGTATATAATTTAAGGTAGAAGTTATAGGTTATTTGCTATAAGTATAAAAGACAGAAAAGCTTCGCTTTTCTGTCTTTTATCTATGGGAAACCATTTAGTTTAATAAAGGACATTTTTAATAAAACTTTGTTGTTCTGGGTTTAATCTGGAATTTTGAATAATATAATAAAAATGAGATTCTGACATAAGAAACAAAGTGGAGGATTATAATGTAATCAGGAATGTAATCAGGTCTGAAACTACAAAAATATATATTTGACAAAAATACTAAATATATTTTAATTCCATTTTGAGTGTAATATTTTGAAGGCTTATTCGTTATATATAGTGAACCTCTATGGTGACGTAAAACACTTTACAGAATTTTATGTTCAAAATATAATGGTTTTATGGGTGCTTTGCCATATCGTAATGATGTGTTACAATCGTCCCATGGTTTGGGGAAACCCACCATTCTATATAGATAGGTTAAAATCTATTTATATAGAGCGCTATGGCGCGTTGTTTACAGAGTTATTAACTAGCCATCTAAATACATTACAGATTTTTTCAAAATTTATTTTTTGAAGAAATAAGGGAATTGAAGAATATAACAATATTTCAAAATTTTCTTATAAAATCAAAATATAAATTTTGATAAAAGATGTAATCTACTTTAATAGTGTATTTAGATGGCTAGTTGAT
>CAYQXT010000553.1:0-1655 GCA_964421365.1 uncultured Bacteroidaceae bacterium | reverse complement strand
TTTTTTATCATTTTTTTGTTCCAGAACAATTTTTCCGTATTCAAAGTCTGCTTTATTGTCGGTACTGTCTATGCTCGAAATTTTTTGAAAATCAAATAAAGCATTATCAAAATCTTTTTTCCGTATTAAAATAGTTGCTCTTTTTCTGTAAAAATCTGCATTATTGGGCTGCATCCTAATGGCTTTGTTCAAATCAGGTAAAGCTTTGTCTAATTGATTCATCTTTTGATAAATTTGTATTCGCTTATTGATTACATCCAAATTCCAAGGAAATTTAGTTAGATATTTGTTGTAATCACCCAAAGCACTGTTCCAGTTTTTATTCTTTTCGTAGATAGAGGCTCTTTTTAAATAGACTTCGGGATTATCAATATTTAAACGGATAGCTTGTGCGAAATCGGCTATTGCACTTGAGTAATCATAAACTTTTTCATGTTCTATTCCTCGATAATAATAATTGCTTGCTTTTGAAGGATTTTTTTTGATTAAATTTGTAAAAGTATCAATTTCAGGATTTTCTGTATTCAATTTATCCTTTATTCTTTGTAAATTTAATTTGGCTTTCGTATGTGCCGGATTTATTCTCAGAGCCTGCTGAAAGTCAGAAATTGCTTTTGGGTATTTTTCTTGATGCGTAAAAACTTCGCCTCGTAGATTGTACAAATCTGCATTATGCGGAAACTCAAGAATTAACTGATTGGCACTGACTTCTGCCTGTTTGTAGTTTTTACTCTTGATGTATAGAAGAGCTAATTGAATTCTAAAGGCAATATTAGCAGAGTCTAAAGTAATGGCTGTTTGTATATCTGAAATCGCGCTGTAATATCGTTTTAATTCTTTATATGCTTGTGCTCGTTTAGATAAAATCATTGCATTATTTCCAGATACCAACAATTGATTATAGTCGTTAATCGCGTTTTTAAATTCTGAGATATTTGTAAAAGCCTCAGCTCTGTATATCCGAGCCTCTTTACTGTCGGGATGTAAGTTAAGGTATTGAGAATAGATGTTGATACGTTTTAGAAATTCTTGTTTTTGTTTAGAGTTGGTTGTATGCGAATTTAAGTTTACTTTTTTTGTAGAGTCGTTTGTTTCTGCAAATACTTTTACCGGAATGAATAGTTGTTGCGGATTTTTAATTAACCATACTTTATCCACATTAAGTCGGGTTTGCCGTGATACATAAAAGCCGATTTGATTTCCAAAAGGTTTTTGGTACTTAATCTGTGCAATTCTTTTGTCGTTGATAAAAAAGACATAATAATCACCGGCTTTTTTTAGGCTCAGTTTATTGTAAGCAGTGTCTTTTTTAATGTATTTGGTCGGAGTCCAAGGGTGAAAATCGTGCCATTTTCCTTTTTCAAATTTATCTATCGAAAATTTTCCGTTACCTGAAATAACAAAGGAAAAACGTTCTTTCCCGTTGCTTCCCCATATTAATCCATTGGCTCGGTTGTTTGGCCCCTTTTCTTTCTTAAATATCATTGAAATCTCATAGTCAGAACTATCTGGCAACAAAACGGCAATTCTACTCTCAAAAGCTCCCTGTTTGAGTTTGTTTTCAAAAATATAAGTCCCTTTTTTAATTCTCCGATAGTTTGTATTCGTATTTATTTCTACCCACTGATGCCGGTTATCAGAAAAATTGTCGTAAA
>CAYQXT010000552.1:0-1666 GCA_964421365.1 uncultured Bacteroidaceae bacterium | reverse complement strand
GGACGTTTTATCTCACCCGACCTGATGATTGCCCTTATGGGAGACTATTTCCTAAAAGAGGCTCCTGCCGGAACTAAAGTATTACAAGACATCCGTACTTCTAATTCAATAAAAGAATATCTCGCAAAATATAAGGCTGATGTCCACATGTGGAGAGTTGGACGAGCCTATGCCGCACTTAAATTGCGTGAAATTGACGGTCTTTTCGGTGGCGAATTGGCCGGACATTATTATTTCAAAGATTTTTATTATTCGGATTCCGGATTGCTCGCTGCTCTGATTGTTTTAAATATAGTAAACGACTATAAACAGAAGGGAATAAGTCTATCAGAAGTTATCAGTAAGATTAAGAACTACGAAAATTCAGGTGAAATAAATTTTACTGTAGAAAAGAAAAAAGAAGCCATGGAGGCCGTAAAAGAACATTTTATGAGCAAGGAAAAACCTTTGGCTTTTTATGAGTTTGATGGGTATAGAATTGAGTATAAAGACTGGTGGTTTAATATTCGTCCTTCCAATACAGAACCCTTTCTGCGTTTAATTGTTGAGGTCAATAATCCCGATTTATTAGAGCAAAAAGTAGCCGAGATAAAGAAAATCATAAATAAGGCTTAATTTTCGGATTTGGGATTCAGAATTCAGGATTTGGCATCCCGATTCCTGCTTCCCGATTCCCAATTTCTTATTTGTCTTCATTCTAAATTAGGGCTGTGGTCTCTTATTTTATTCCCGTAAATACCCAAAAATTAGCATTCTATCAAATACAATGCACGCATAACTTTTTGTGGATTTGATAAATACAAAAAAGACTATAAATTTGTTCACTTTGTATAAATCAACAATTAGTTAAATGAAGGCTTTAAATATTATTGTACTTGCCAAACAAGTTCCCGATACACGAAATGTAGGGAAAGATGCAATGAAGGCAGATGGAACAGTTAATAGAGCGGCATTACCGGCTATTTTCAATCCCGAAGATCTGAACGCACTCGAGATGGCACTTAGTGTAAAGGATAAATTTCCGAAAAGTAAAATCACTATTCTATCCATGGGACCCGGACGGGCAGCCGAAATAATTCGTGAGGGAATGTACAGAGGTGCCGACAGTGGAATTTTAATCACCGACCGTAAATTTGCTGGCTCGGACACCTTAGCTACTTCTTACGCTATATCTCAGGCTGTAAAAAAAATAAAAAATTACGATTTAGTATTTGCCGGTCGTCAGGCTATTGATGGCGATACCGCTCAGGTAGGCCCACAAGTAGCCGAAAAATTAAGTATCCCTCAGGTTACTTATGCCGAAGAAATTACAAAAATTACCGGAACTAAAATTAGCATCAAACGGCGTTTGGATACTGGAATCGAAGTTGTTGAAGGCCAGTATCCATTGTTGGTTACAGTGCATAGTTCGGCTGCTGATTGTAGAGCGCGTAACGCCAAATTTGTAATGAAATACAAACATGCACATACCGAAACTGAGTTACAGAATACAGCCGAAGATTATATTCGTTTGCAAAATGTACGCCCTTATTTGCGTATTCAGGAATGGAGCGTTGCTGATATTGAAGCAGATGTGGAATTGTTGGGACTTTCGGGCTCGCCTACGAAAGTGAAGACCATAGAAAACGTTGTGTTGCAATCTAAAAACGCTAAAGTTTATGACGAT
>CAYQXT010000551.1:0-1669 GCA_964421365.1 uncultured Bacteroidaceae bacterium | reverse complement strand
CGTGGTGCTGCGTCGCTTTCGCTCCTTACACCACGCAACTTACCGGCGACGTTAGGCCTCAGGAGGGAACCATGAAGTTCATTGAATTACTTCGCCAGATACTCAGAGAGCATCCTGAGGGACTTACACCGCAGCAGATCCGCGACATTATTAAGGAGAAACATCCTGAGTATTACGGAACTGAATCTCATCTTCGTAATGTTGAAAAAGGGAATTACAACGATTTAGATCATGCCCTTTTAGCCCAAATATATGTTGTCTCCAGGTCTGCCTCTGACATATATGCGGATAAATCACAAAAACCGATGCGTCTTAGTTTGCTTTCGGTCACGGGCGAAGAAAGTGACGAAGCCGATCAGGGGTTAGAGTCTGAAAATCTGCAAAAGCTCGAAGAGGGTGTTGGAACTCTTTACGTGTTGGGGACAAATTTATACACGAAAGAAGGTGAAGAGATTATAAAAATCGGTATTACCACCGGGAGTGTAGAAAAACGAATAAGCCAGCTATATACCACGGGCGTCCCTTACCGGTTCCGAATCATAAAGGAGTATGAAACAAAAAACTATTCAGAACTGGAGCAATCGCTTCATAGGCTTCTTGACCCGTATCGCATCAATCGGTCACGAGAGTTTTTCACGGAAAAATCTCTTGAGTATGTAGAGAAAGTGATCGAGATCCATAATGATATATTGGCAAAGGCCTAACCATTGCCTCAAACCGACCGCCTACGTCGCTGGCGCGACTCCGGCGTCGGTTTAGGCAGGCCGTTAGGGTAAGGAATAAAAAAATTATGCTCTATTTAATAACATCAAAATCACAAATAAGTGAGTACCAATCTCAACTGGAAAAAGCACTTAAAAAATCTTTGCCTAATAAACAGCGATACACCATTGGTTATCACAGCGGGAATATTGAATCACCAGTGCTTTATAATTCTAATATTTGGTTTTCTCATTCAATGGTGCACTCAAAAGACGAAAGACATTGGAATGCTTTTGGTTTAAGTAAACACTTGTCCTCAACAAAATCTAATAGCATAGTAGTAGAGGTAAATATTTTGCAAAATGGTGTAAACGGCAGAGTTGCGGGTGCATTTGCAAAAGATGATAAATCAGGTGCTATTTATTTAACACATAGTGGCAAGGTGGGGGGCGGAAGAAAAGGAATTGGTAAAAATTCGTTCCTTAAGTGGTATAAGGCATCAACAAAGAAGGTCATAAATGACAAAAATAAACCAACGCAAGCAATTGTTATAGGCGATATTTCTTCTAAAACATTTCCTCAAAATTTAACTAAATTTATAAAAAATGTAGAAAAGTATAAAGACCTAGTATCTGAGGGTGAAATTAATGAGGCTACTGTTTTAACAGATAAAGAATTAGAGAAAAAAGCATTAAACACTTCATCTAAGCGTAAGCCTAAAAAAACTAAAAGTACTGCAACGACTTATGAGAGAAATAAATATATTGCAGAGCTAGCAAAACGTAGAGCAAAAGGAAATTGCCAGCTTTGTCTAAAAAAAGCACCATTTAAAAATAAATCTGGGCAACCATTCTTAGAATCACATCATATTGTATGGCTATCAAAAGGAGGCATGGATTCAATAGATAATACTGTAGCGCTATGCCCTAATTGCCACAAAAAAATACATGTTGTAAATTCACATTCA
>CAYQXT010000550.1:0-1725 GCA_964421365.1 uncultured Bacteroidaceae bacterium | reverse complement strand
GAGGTCAGCAACAAAAAGTGGTGGAGAGCCACGGCGAAGCGGAAAAGAAACAGGAAACTGTCCGCCGCACGTCAAAGAAAATCGGCCGCAACGAACCTTGCCCCTGCGGCTCCGGCAAGAAGTACAAGAAGTGCCACGGCAAAGGCGCTTAGGTTATAATCCCACCGTATTGTAAAGAATAGTATTTCTACTTTTTTTCTTAAAAATAATATGGACTGGACTGCGACAGGAGTCATCGTTTCAGCAGCTATTGGTGTGTTAGGGCTAGTAATAGCTTATAAAGCACTTAAAAAACAAGAGCCTGAAAAAAATAACTCCGTTGAAAGTTCACAAATAAACAATGAAACTGCATCAAATATAAGAGACCAAATTGCAACTGGCAACGTTGTAAATATACATAAAATCGAACAAATTTTTAGAGGGTTTTCACTAGAGGAAGTAGATAAACTTCTTGAGCATAAAGAAAAAATAAATGAAGAAAAATTAAAACATTTATCCGAAAAAGAAACCAAAAAACGAAAAGTAATTGAAAAGGAGCTTGTTGAAGTAAAAAAACAACGCTCTGAGCTAGAAGTTACTGTAGAAAACAAGAATGAAGAAATTTTCGAATTAAATAGCAAGCTTCAAGCTCTTCAAGGAAAGATTGCCCCTGAGAAATTAAATGACGCCATCGATGCTCTTGATAAAGGGGATACGAAAGTAGCTGAGTTATTGTTAATAGAAGTTCTTGAAACAAAAACAAATGACTCGGAATTATTATCGACAGCTGCACACTTGTTAGGCTGGATTGCTTACAATGACATCGATTATGAAAAAGCCCTACACTATTTTTTAGAAGCAATAAAACTCCAACCAGAAAAATCATCTTCTCATAATAATATTGGAAATATATTAGGCATAATCGGCAGGTATAAAGATGCGGAATATCATTTAAATAAATCAATTGATATTGATCAGGAATTGTATGGGGAAAATAATAGAGAAATAATTAAACCTCTAATAGGTTTATCTAATGCATATAGAAACCAGAATTTGTTTGATAAATCAGAGGAAACACTAATAAGGGCATATAAAATTGCTAAACGTGAATTTGGAGATGAACATCCTACTATAGGCTTAATTTATAGTGATTTAGCGGTGCTTGCTACTTATCAAAAAAAATATGATAAAGCCGAAAAATATAATAAAAAGTCATTAATGATAAGGGAAAAAGTCTTTGGGCGAGAGCACCATAATGTTGCCAATAATCTGAATACTATGGCAAGTTTATATGCTTTGCAGGGTAGGAATAACGATGTAATACCACTTCATAGAAGGGTATTAAGAATAAGAGAAAAAGATTTGGGGTCCAACCATTATTTAGTGGCTAATAGCTTAAACAATTTGGCAGTTGCATATATATCGATAAGGGAATATAGAGAGGCAGACAAGAATTATAAACGTGCGATAAAAATAATAGAAAATGTTTGTGGCGATGAAAGCCCTGAATTAATTGTAATGTTAAAGAACTATGCTACCAATTTGAAAAGACTAAATCGGCATGCAATGGCAAAAGAGATATTTGCTAGAGCTGAGGATATAGAGAAAAAAACTGGAATAAATAAATCGTAATGTCATTGCGAGGAGGCTGAAAGCCGACGCGGCAATCCCGTGGGGAGAAGTGGGATAAGCGTAGGCCGTGTTTCTGTCGCCGGGATTGCTTCACTTCGTTCGCAATGACAGCGT
>CAYQXT010000549.1:0-1735 GCA_964421365.1 uncultured Bacteroidaceae bacterium | reverse complement strand
CAATTGTCTGAATTTTGGAAACCCCTATAATCCAGAAGCTTACTGGCAATTCACAGGAGCTATAAAAGGGATGAGCAAAGCCTGTATTAAATTTAAAACCCCTGTAACTGGCGGGAATGTGAGTTTTTACAACCAAACGACTATTTCGGGCAAGGTAGAACCGATAATACCCACACCAGTAATTGGAATGCTAGGATTACTCGAAGATAAAATGTATCAAACCGATATGGCCTTTAAAGCCAAAGGGGATGTTATTTTCCTCATCGGAAAATCCAAAAATGATATTAATGCCTCTGAATATCTTACCTCTTATCATGGCGTAAAACTCTCTCCACCACCCTATTTTGACTTAGATGAAGAGTATAACCTGAATCAGACCCTGCAAAGAATCATTCGTGCCAATCTCACTGTATCCATGCACGATGTTTCCAATGGCGGTTTATGGCTCAGCTTACTCGAAAGTGCCATGATACGTTCCTTAGGTTTCGACATCACCTCAGATTCAGATGTCCGCCAAGATGCTTTTTTATTTGGCGAAGCGCAGGGTAGGGTCATTGTTTCTTGTTCGCCGTCCATGCAAACCGCATTTGTCGATTTTATGAAGCTCAGCGGTATGAAATTTCTCGCTTTAGGCCATGTTACCAAAGGCGAATTACGCGTTGACAATATTTCTTTTGGTTTTATAGAAGATATTCGTAAGAATTATCAAAATAAATTAAAAGAATTAATCGAAAAATGAGAATTGGAAATTTGGGATCTGGGATCTGAAAATCAGAATTCTGGATTCCTACAAATTATTACTAGGGCGCACAAACGTACTTTCCGCTAATACTTCCCTTTGCCTCATCCTGCAAAATATCGGCAAAAAAGGAGTTTTTATTCCTATTTTTGTTAATTTTTTATTTTAGTAAATTAAATAGAATGAGATAAGAAAGCTAATGCACACAAGCAAGTTATAAAATGCTGCCGTTATATTAAAGATAGCCCTTGTTTTCTATTCTCTTACAAATTTAGACAAAGTTTTTAGTAATGTACATTTAGGTCAATCTTGAATAAAAAAACGAGAAAAAACTGTGAAGAGATTTCCATTAAATAAAAATATATTTTATAAAAAAAGCAAGACAAAATTCAGGTATCGATATAGCTAAAGATAAGTTCGATGCAAGTTTACAACCATTAATGTTGAGCAAAACATCAATCACAAAAGTGTAAAACAGTTTAGAAATACGTTAAAAGAATTTAACGATTTTAATAAATGGTATAAGAAATATCAACAAGAAGATATTTTAAAGAACTTCACAATGGAAGCCACAGGAGTACACTATGAAAGTATAGCCTATATTTTAGTTGAAAAAGGTGAAAAAGTTAGTGCTCTAATACCGTTAAGAAATTTGAAGAAAGTTTAAATATAAAATCCAAAACAAATAAAATAAATCCCCAAATTATAGGACAAATGGGTGTTGAGCAAAAATCACCCCAATGGTCAGTGGGCTAACAATAGACCGTCTCTGCCGGGACTTTTTTTGTTATGAGGTTTTTTTAATACCATAGCTTCCGCTATGGTTTAACAAGAGGTCGCCCTATCGGGCTTAAAAAAACACATTTTTTGATGTTTTTCGCAAGTCCGTAGGACAACCCTATCGTTAGCCCATAATTTAAATTATGGGAATTATTTGACATTTACACCCAATTTTGTATAAAAGCAATACAATAATTTTTTTGTATATCTGTCTGC
>CAYQXT010000548.1:0-1751 GCA_964421365.1 uncultured Bacteroidaceae bacterium | reverse complement strand
AACGGACTTTCACCGTCTATTTGTCGCCAGCTTCGCTTGGCGCACTGGGTGTCTTTATTTGTTTTTATTGTTGTCTTCGGCATAGAATGGACGTTTAGATTCTTTCTCTGATCACAAAACTTCAACAAGTTCTTTGAATTCGACTGAGCTTTTGTCCATTTTTTCTAATAATTTTTCTTTTCTAACTGTAATCAAAGTATCTTTCTCAAAGAGAAAAAATTCAGCGTAATTTTCTAGTAAATAACTGGCAAGATGTCTTGGCATGCTTATATTTTGTAGTTCTATAATTCTAATATCGTTTGTTCCATATTCAAGAAATTCACCCCAGTTATTCCCAGCCTTTTCTTTCCCCAGCTTTTCAACAAGCAACTCATAGTAATTCCCAAAGTAGTTTTTTAACTTGAATCTCAAAAAATTATCAATATTGGAGATAATCTCGTTAATAACTAAATTAATATGGTATTTATCTTTAGCACTAAAATTAACTAATTTGTCTACATCCCAAATTTCACCAGTGTCTGTGTAATATTTAATTGAAGTCGATATCATTCTGCTTAATGGCATTGAGTTCATCCAGTTCGACATTAACACTGCATAATATTTAAGGCTATCCCTCGACCGATACATTGGGTTTCGACCTGAAATTTCCTCTTCATCCCAAGAATAAAAATCGCAAAGTATTTCAAGGCTAGATAGCACTGACTCGTAGCTAATATCTGATGGAAGAACTTTTACTATTAAGTTATCATGGTTATATATGCGATTCTGATACTTTGCCTTAATTACAGAGTATGAAGATAGTATTTTCTCTGGAACATCATTTTCTGCGCTAATGTCGCGTAAAGATTTTCTTGCTGTCTCTATTTTGTTTATAAAATTTGAACGAAGCGCAGAATCGTCGGAACGAATTTCATGAATCAAGGCAATATTTGCATAATGATTCCAAATATTTTTTTCATTAGAAGAAACATTTTTTCTTGTAAATTCACTTCCTGTTAATGCTGCTTCAATATTTTGAAAGAAATTTTTCTGTCCATTTGTAATCAGAGGTTTAATAGGTGCTATATCCTTATTTTTTAAAACCAATAAATCTTTTTCTGGGTTTTTCCATCTATTATTTTTGTCTTCTATTCGAGCACAAATTATATTTCCTGATAGTTCTTTGGTTAATCTTCCAGCCCTTCCAGCAAGATTCCAAAAATCAATATCAGAAAATTTTGTCAAGCCAATAGCATTATTGAGAATAAATATATTCTTAGCAGGAAGATTTACTCCTTCTAAGAGAGTGGAGGTGCAAAAAACATAATCAATCGCTTTGTCTATAAATAAGACTTCTACTTTTTCCCTAATTCTCTGAGGAAGATTTCCAAAATGGAAGGCTACTCCTTTTTTAAGGCAATCAATCAAAAAGTATTTTTCGTGAAGATGATCTTTTGTCACAGAAATAACTTCATCAATCCGCTCATCACTTTTGTCCGGAAGAGTTTCTGAAAAACTCAAAGCTTGCCTAACAGTGTCGATTTTAGTATTGCAATATATGATGCTTGATTGGCCATCACTTAATTTCTCAAGCCAATAAAAAAAACTTTTATCAGTAAAATCTAGTGATATATTTTGTTCGTTACCCACATCAGAGAATAAAGTGCATCGTTGGTCTAATAAGTCGAGAAAGTATCTATTTTGCGCAACAGGCGAACTTTTAATGTTAATAGACTCATCTGTACTTTTTTCAGAAATCTTGAGGAAAATTT
>CAYQXT010000547.1:0-1755 GCA_964421365.1 uncultured Bacteroidaceae bacterium | reverse complement strand
GGCTACATCACCCACGTTATCTCCTACATTATCGGCGATAGTGGCTGGGTTTAAGGGCGAATCTTCGGGAATCCCGGCTTCTAGTTTACCCACTAAGTCTGCGCCTACATCGGCAGCTTTAGTAAATATTCCTCCTCCTACACGGGCAAAGAGTGCTATGGAGGATGCACCTAAGGAAAAGCCGGAAATTACGTTTAAGACGGTGATTGTCGTCCATTCTGCACCTAACCATTGATCGTAAACTAAAAAGAGTGTGCCTAAGCCAAGAACACCAAGAGTTACAACGCCTATTCCCATTACCGAACCCCCATTAAAAGCTACTTCTAAAGCGCTGTTTAATGATTTTTGTGCGGCATTTGTTGTCCGTCCGTTTGATTTGGTAGCAATACGCATACCAATAAATCCGGCTAAACCACTTAAAAAAGCACCGGTTATAAAGGAGAGGGCGACATAACCATTAGAGGTTGCCTCGCTCTGACCTTTCACAAAAAGTAATATGGCAATGGCTAGAACAAAAATTACTAAAATTTTGTATTCCGCTTTCAGAAAAGCCATTGCTCCATCTGCAATGTTTTTAGTAATATTTGTTATTTTTTGGTTGCCAAGCTCTTGCTTCTCTACCCATCGGGTTCTCCATACCATAAAGGCTATTCCGAGAACTCCACTTCCAAGTACATAATAGATTAAATTTTCCATTCTCTTAATTCAATTTGTTATTGCTATTTAGCCACAAAAATAAACATAATTAACAATATATTTACATTCTTAAATGAAATTTAAAAGGTTTGCAAAAAAATAAATAAACCCGATATTCATATATATCTAATAAAATACTGTTAAACAACATATTAAAAAGTGTCAGAAATCATTTGTATCTCAAATTTTTTTTTAAAAGTTTTACAACATGTTTTGATATTTCCAATTATTCGTTGTATTTTTGTAAACGGTGTAGATTTGTTTTTATGACCAAAATATTATGTGATAATTTTATAAACAATTAAATATCAGTAAAATAAAATGGCTGAATTATTAATAGAAAAACTTCCTTACAAAGTGGCCGATATGAGCTTAACTACTTGGGGAAGAAAAGAAATCGAACTGGCAGAGAAAGAAATGCCCGGATTAATGTCTTTACGCGAAAAATTTGGTAAGGATAAACCTCTGAAAGGCGCCAAAATAGCAGGTTCTTTGCACATGACTATCCAAACTGCTGTTTTGATTGAAACTTTAGTCGAACTTGGCGCCGATGTACGTTGGGCAAGTTGTAATATCTTTTCCACTCAAGACCATGCAGCTGCTGCCATAGCAGAAGCAGGTGTACCTGTGTTTGCATGGAAAGGTGAAACTTTGGCCGAATATTGGTGGTGCACTGAGCAGGCTTTAGCATTTCCTAATGGACAGAGTCCTGATTTAATCGTTGATGATGGAGGAGATGCGACCCTAATGGTTCACATTGGCAGGGATGCAGAAAAAGACGCTTCCGTTCTGGAGAAAGAACTCACTGCTGAAGACGAAATTGAACTTTTCAAAAGAATTAAACTTTCTTTAAAAAATACGCCCGGAAAGTGGACGGCTATGGCTAAAAATATTCGTGGCGTTTCCGAGGAAACTACCACTGGTGTTCACCGTTTGTATCAGATGCACGAATCCGGCAATTTATTATTTCCTGCTATAAATGTAAACGACTCGGTTACCAAATCCAAATTTGATAATCTCTATGGCGTTCGCGAATCTTTAGCCGATGGCATCAAACGG
>CAYQXT010000546.1:0-1770 GCA_964421365.1 uncultured Bacteroidaceae bacterium | reverse complement strand
TGGATCGCCAAACAAAAAGAAAAACTACTGGATTTTAAAGCCGAAGGGATAAACATAAAGAAAGAAAATGCAGAAAGCCTTATTGCAAAGCTGCAAAAACTCCCTCTAAAAAGAGAGATAGAATATAAGTCTATTTTTTTCTATGGAGCCGGAATAGATTCTCCAGAAAGTAAAAAAAAACTTAATCTAGCCTTTGATGCTTCCGAAATAAACTTTTCCAATTTTAAGGCAGAATCCGATTTGTTGGGAGCAGCTAGGTGCATACTAAAAAAAGAACAAGGAATTATCGCTATCTTAGGAACCGGCTCCAATAGTGGATATTACAAAGATTCACAAATTAAGCATCAAATATCTCCCCTTGGTTACCTTTTAGGCGATGAAGGAAGCGGTTACCAAATTGGAAAATTAATCCTACGTAAATTTTTGCGTAAACAATTCTCTCCAAGCTTTCAAGAAGCCATTGAAAAACACATAAAAGCCAAAGGAATAGACAATATTATCAGTCATATCTATCAAGCCGAATATCCTCAGAAAGAAATTGCCAGTCTATGTACCTTTGCAAAAAAAGTAGTTACAGAACCCGAAATAAAAGAAATTATTTATAAAAATTTCATAGAATTTACAGAACAAATTCTTCTCCCCTACCAAAAAATGAGTTTCAATATTGCCCTTAGTGGTTCTATTGCCTATCATTTTTCAGAAATACTGATTCCTATTTTACAAAAATACAATTTTAAAGTTCTAGGAATCGTTCAAAACACAATAGAAGGCTTGATTGAATATCATCAAAAAAATAGATAAGCAATGGTAAATTATTAATGGTGAATACTGTTTGTCACAAAAGAATAGTTAAATGCCATAATATAATATACAAATAAATATGTCAAGCTGTTTATTGCACGCTTAGTATTTTGTCTTCATTCTTCACTATCTTCATTCTTCACTATCTTCCTCCTCGTTTAATTTTCAACAATAACAAACTTTCCTATTTATAAACAAATAATATACCAGCATTTTGCAGTATTTTTTTATTTTTACCAATCGTTTGGCATAATTTTCGGAAAAGAGAAACAGAATATAATTGTAATTTTTTTATTATTGATTAAAATAGTCGTTTTTTCAAATAAGAATAACAAAAAAAAATGGAAAAAGTAAGAAATAACAAATGTAAATTTCACAAAGCTACAAGCTATTAATCAGAGAGTTAATAAATTCACAAAAGTAACAGAATCATAAAAATACATTTGTAAACAAATAGGGAACAGGCATGGTACTAAATTATCTCTGGATATTTTTCTTTATTGTGGCATTTATAACGGCACTAATAAAACTAATCATCTTTGGTGATGCCAATATTTTTTCGGCATTAGTTCAAAGTACATTCAATATGGCAAAAACAGGTTTTGACCTCAGCTTAGGGTTAACCGGAGTTTTAGCCCTGTGGATGGGAATTATGAAAATTGGCGAAAAAGCCGGAATGGTAAAAATTTTAAGCCGTCTGATTGGGCCATTTTTCGAAAAACTCTTTCCCGGAGTACCCAAAGATCATCCAGCAGTAGGAAGTATGATGCTGAATATCGCAGCCAATATGCTTGGTCTGGACAATGCAGCAACACCGATGGGACTCAAAGCAATGAATGAACTACAAGAACTAAACCCTGAGAAAGACCGTGCCAGTAACGCCATGATTATGTTTTTGGTATTAAATACTTCCGGGCTTACCATAATTCCGGTTTCTGTAATGGTTTACAGAGCCCAGTTGGGAGCGGC
>CAYQXT010000545.1:0-1815 GCA_964421365.1 uncultured Bacteroidaceae bacterium | reverse complement strand
AAGCCCATATCCATAAGCATTTGTTTTCCTAAATCGTATAACGTTCTTTTTTCAGCGTTTGAAGGCAAGTCTTTCTCAGAGAATTTTCGCTGGCCTGTTTTTTTCCATGGTACATGAGCATAGCTGTAAAAAGCAATTCTATCAGGTGAGAGTTCGGTTATTTGCTCAATGGTGTCTCTTATACTTTCAGTAGTCTGAAGCGGCAAACCATAAACCAGATCAAAATTAACCGAATGATATCCTATTGCACGGGCATCCTCAGTGGCTCGTTTTACATTTTCAAAAGGCTGTACTCGATTAATAATCCGCTGAACTTTTTCATCCTGATCCTGTACTCCGTAACTCACTCTGCGAAACCCTAAATCATAAAGTGTTTTCAGATGTTCGTAAGTAGTATTATTGGGATGCCCTTCGAAGCTAAATTCATAATCGACATGTAAGTCAACTGTTTTAAGAATATTAGAGATGAGAAAGTCCAAATTTTCCGGACTAAAAAATGTGGGGGTTCCTCCGCCAAGGTGCATCTCTCGCAAAATAGGTTTCTCATCAAAATTCTGCAAATAATAGTTCCACTCTTTTAATACTGCCGAAATATAGGGATTTTCCACATTGTGATCTCTTGTAATTTGCTTATTACAAGCACAATAAGTACAAATTGACTCGCAAAAAGGAAGGTGAATATAAAGACTTATTCCTTTGGTCGTATTACTTTCTTTGAAGCTTTTTTTGACAATCTCTATCCACTGGTCTGATTTTAAATCAACGCTTTCCCATAAAGGAACCGTTGGATAACTAGTATAACGGGGAACGGGTACATTATACTTTTTTATTAAACTTTCTCTATCCATTTTTTCTAAAATTATAAGAGGCAAAAGTACTGATTTTTATTCATTCTAAATAATGACAAATAGCACTTTCCAAGTAATCCGCTATTTTTTTGTAAATGGCTTTAAATAATAACTTATATTTAGTGATATAGCATTCTTCAAATTCGTATTTCCCTCAATTTTAAAGGCTTTCAATCCAATTTTATGGGCTGCCTGCATATCTCTTTCCGAGTCGCCAATAAGGAAGCTCTGAGAAAAATCTACCTGATGTAGGGTAATGGCTTTCTCTAAAAGTAAAGAATCCGGCTTACGACACAAACAGGCAGATTTAGAAGGATGATGTGGACAAAAATAATCATCAATGAGGTCTAAACCATTGCGTGCAAATTCTTGTTTCAGGTAATCGTGTACCCGATTCACTTCGGCTATTGTATATTCACCTTTAGCAATACCGCTCTGATTGCTTATTATGATAAATTTATAGCCTTTTTGAGCAATTTTTTGTAAATTTTCAAAAATTCCTTTTACAAATTTCACATCTTCCTGCCTGTGTACATAATAATGAGCTGAATTATCAATAACCACCCCATCTCTATCCAAAAATACAATTTTTTGCTTCATCTGTTTATATTTTATAATTACCGCCCCAATATTAACCTAAAAAAACGCTAATAAGCAAATATTCACATACGAAATTAAAGAAAAGCAATCTCTAAGCTTTCTTCTATTAATATATACTCTGAAAATAAATGGATAAATATTTGTCAGATTAGAAACTTTTATGCGTTAGATGCCAAAAGAGAAAAATAATATAAACAGGTATTTCAGATAATTTGCTTTTCAGAGCTTCTAATTAATAAAATCAATAAAGGCCTCGCGATTAGCAAAGCCTTTATTGATTTAAAAGTACCCGGAACAGGGGTCGAACCTGCAAATCCTTGCGGACACATGACCCTGAATCATGCGCGTCTACCAATTCCGCCACCCG
>CAYQXT010000544.1:0-1833 GCA_964421365.1 uncultured Bacteroidaceae bacterium | reverse complement strand
AGCATTTTTGCTGTTTTTTCTGCCTCTGTCAGACTGGTATCGGCAGTTTGTTGTAATAATTCATTATAGGATTGTACTAATTTTGCGGCTTTTTGTTGTAAGCTTTGTTTTTGAGCCTCAGTGATTTTTTGTGCTTGACAGTAAATTGCTGATAATGAAAGTGATAGTGCGATAAAATATTTTTTTAAATGAATAATCATAATTTGTTTGTTTTTTTAGTTTGATTTGATGAATACACCATGATATTTTTTCGTAGCACCATTAAATTGCCATAAATACAGCCCCTCTTTCAGGCTCGAAATCCGAATATATTTTTCATGCTGATTTTTAGCTAAGCGAATGGAATAGCTGATTTCCCCACTAATATCCCGTATGATAAATTGGCCGTTGTCCGTAGAAATATCCTCAGGAATATTCAAGAAAAAGCCTTTATTGGCCGGATTAGGATAAAGTTTAATTGGCGAAGCCTGTTTTTTTGCCGAAGCTCCAAAATTATAGGCAAAAGACAGGGTTTTGCATCCTTCGTTTGAAATTAGTTGGCAATTATAATCTTTATTGGTGTTTTTATCGGCCGGATACCATTTTTCGGTAGCTCCTTCAATTGGCTGCCCATCGTAATACCACTGGTAAAAGGCCGTATCCAGAACATAGAGTAAATAATCGCCTTTTTTGTGGATTTGCGTTTTCTTAGGTGCAGTACCATTCTTGTTTATTGTTAGTTGGCTTAATGGCGAATGACAGGAATTATCGGGATTTTGCAATTGCAAGGATAAGGTACCCGAATAGCTCATCGCGTCCCAATCCACTAAAATTGAGCTATTGGAATTTGAACTAATTGTACCGCCTTTAATAATCCATATATAAGTGGTATTTTCCTTTGTTGCAGTGGTGTATGCTATGTTTTTATCCCCATAGCAAACCTGCGAACTTCCGCTTATATCCTGCTTTTCGGGAGTAGGTAAAATAATTAGCTGCAAATGAGTGCTATTTTTGCAGCCTTTGTCATTGCTTACTGTAATCAGATAATCGGTAGTGCTTTGCGCAAAAATAGTGGGCGTTTTGCTATTACTTGCACTTAAACCGCTGCTTGGTGTCCATACAATGTTTGCCGCCGAAGTGTTCAGACTAACACTTATAGTATCAAATTTACATTTATCTATTGTATTGTCGGGTGAAAGACTAAGTTTTGGCTGGGCATTTATTGTGTATTTAAGGACTTTCACATCGCTTTGGCAATTTCCTTCGGAAATAAGCGAAAAATAATGGTAAATGCCTGCGCTTGTATCTGTTGGCGAGAAACTTGTACCTTTGTTCAGATAGTTCATCTGTGCGTCATACCATTCGGTAATAGCTGATGAGGAAGTAAAAGCAGCGCTATTCCCAAAGCAGGTTTCTATATCAGCCACATCTGGTGCAGTAGTTATAAAAGCGGCAGGTTTCAGATTAACTACCGAATCAGTCGTACAAGCGTTCGTTGCCTTTATTTGTAGTAAATAATTTCCGGCGGTTAGAGCAGAAAATAGGCTGTCGCTTTGATAAGTTCTTCCGTCATCAGCCGAATAGTGTATATTATTTCCCGAAGCGCTGATTTTTATACTTGCATCTGAACTGCTGCAACTTGAAGGTTCTGTGAGAGCTATTGCCGAAATAGAGGGGGAGGACTTGAGCGTTAAAACAACTGGCACCAAAGCACTTTCACAGCCATTTTGGTTCTGACTGAGATAATAATTCCACGTACCGGCTGTATGTACAAAATCAATCTGAGTACTGCTATATTCCGGTGTCTCGCTGTTTGCTGTTGCATACCAATTATAGGTACTTGTGTCAATTGTA
>CAYQXT010000543.1:0-1852 GCA_964421365.1 uncultured Bacteroidaceae bacterium | reverse complement strand
GCTTGAGCATCAAAAATAAATTGTAGAAGCCCTAAATTTGAAACTCAAATAGTGAACTAAGAAAAATTTTGATGTTAAAAGTTTTTATCTCTGTAACTATAAAGGGTACAGGGATAATTAGTATTGAATTATACCGGAACTTCCGTTAAAATAATACATAAAATGGATTTGTTTATCTAATTTGTGAATATCAGGTTTTTTTGTCTAAGCGGCTTTGCTAGTAACAAAAAAATGACAAAGTGTTGTTTAAAATTTAAGAATCATGGAAGAAAAATTGAAAATAAAAGCTTGGGGAATGCTCTATATCACCAAGAAGCAATTTTTTTGGTTATATGGAATTATTCTTGTACTTGCAATGGTTATCCTTATTTATTTCTATTATTCCCCGATAGACAGCTCTGATATGCACGCAGGTTGGAAAAAAACAGCATTAAATAATATTACCTGGCTATTATGGATTTATTTGTTGGGTGCGCTGCTGGAAGCCCAATTTTATTGGAATAAATTCACCGAAGCCCAACTGAATATTATCAAAGAACAAAAAATCATTATCGAGCAGCATAAAGAAGAAGTAGAAGCCCAAAGAGATGAAATAGAGAGCCAACGCGATATGATTGTGGAGCAAAATAAGCAATTGGAACAAGAAAAGCACAAAATAGAGCAAAGTATTCAATATGCCAAGCGTATCCAGAAAGCTATCCTGCGGAATAATATTTTAGATGAAGCCGATTTTCTGGATTATTTCCTTTTTTTTCGTCCGCGCGACCAAGTAAGTGGTGATTTTTACTGGACTTATAAGTCTGATAATAAGGTTTATATGGCTGTTTCCGACTGTACGGGGCATGGCGTACCCGGTGCTTTTCTGAGTATGCTCGGTGTGGCCTATCTAAATGATATAGTTAAAGAATTTCCGGCTTATTCGGCTGCTGAAATTCTTAATGAATTGCGCCATAAAATGATTAATGCCTTGCATCAGCAAGAAGAAGGCTCGGATAGACGGGAAGGTATGGACATCGCTTTGCTCATCATTGAAGAGCAAACAAAAGCACAGTTTGCCGGAGCCAATCAAGAGCTAATTTGTGTTGATAATCAAGGTTTAAAAGTGATAAAAGGCGATAAAATGCCAATCGGAATTCATAAAAAAGATTCACAGTCTTTTGTTAATCATAATTTTATAGTTGAGAATAAAATGAGACTTTATCTATATACCGATGGTTTTATTGACCAAATTGGTGGCGAGAAGAAACGCAAGTATATGCGAAAAAAATTCAGAGAATTTATCAACATTATAAAAGATTATGAGATAGAAGAGCAAGCCAAGCAAGTGGCCCTTGAGTTTGATACTTTTAAGCGTCATTTGGCACAGGTTGATGATGTTTCTGTTTTGGGAATGCGTTACGCGAAACATCCTTGATAAGCAGTATATTATATTTTGCGAACGAACTATTCTTTAGCGACAAACAGAATTAACAATTAATAATTCACAATTGCTATCTATTCGTAATGCAAGGCGATAATTGGGTCTAATTTAGAGGCTTTTATGGCCGGAAACATGCCAGAAGCTAGACTAACGCCCAAACATAAAATTACACCGCCTAAAATCCAAAGCCAGGGAATAATAAACGGACTACCTACGAGCATTGCTACGAGATTACCCACTAAGATACCGAGAATAATTCCCAGTATTCCGCCTAACTGGCCAACTAAAATAGATTCAAACAAAAATTGCTGTTTTATGATCTTAGAATTGGCACCCACCGCTTTGCGAATACCTATTTCTCGTGTGCGTTCACTCACGGCCACCAGCATAATGTTCATTAGGCCAATGGCTGCCCCTAATAGCGTGATTATC
>CAYQXT010000542.1:0-1855 GCA_964421365.1 uncultured Bacteroidaceae bacterium | reverse complement strand
AGGAATAAAAAAGATAACTTTTTTATAAAATAAAATTTTAAGGGTTAAAAAATAAAAAAATCGATATAGGCCTATTTCTTTAACAGGGCTTAACGATTAAGCCATATTGTCAATAGCAATAAATTAATAATAAAACAAACGAAACACGTCTATTGGGGGTTAGACCAGTAACTTGTAAATTATTTTCAGTATAAGAGAGAAAAGATTCGATCGAAAAAAAAGTACGCTTTATAAAAAATTATAATGTTAAAACAATATAGTTGTATTCGATATTGCAGCAAATAACATTTTAATTGCAATTTTAACATTTAACTTACGGAAACCCTTTAAATTGGTGTGTGCAAAATCTACATAATACGTTGTTAATAAGTAAGTTACAAGTTTTTTTTATGCAAAAGGGGTATCAAATAAAGCATTTTGGAGGAAAACTTTGTCCACCTCCTGATAAACAATGTGATGTCTGATTTTAGAGAAAGCCCAGCCTCTAAAAAATTTCTTTTTGCGGCACATCCTTTCAAATTTTATACAAAACATCGCCTTGAGTATGCAAAGACTCAATTTTTTTACGAAATCACCAAACCTTTCCGATTTACTCTTTTGAATTTTCAAGGTCTCTTTCAAAAATCGAAAAAACAATTCAATTTTAGTCCGTTGAAAAAATCGCCGCCGCATGGTTTTTGCCATCACTTCTTTTTGCTGACAAAAAATAACCGTTACTTTTTTGCTTCCTTTTAATCTGAAAAACAATAAAGTTACATTCCTTCCAAGTGATTTGAAATAAGCCCGGTGACGTATAAAAAATGACTTTATTTTTTTACCTTTTCCCTCTGCTGCTGCGAAATATTCCTCTTCTTTTGGAAGAAATATTTGCTCAATAAATGTTGTCAAATTCATTTCCCTGTCCGCAAATAAAAACAAATTATTTTTGCGTGGAACTCCGATATATCCAATATTATGTTTCTCACAATACGCTATCAAAGCTTTATTTGTAAAACCAGAATCAGCACTAAGAAATAAATTAGGATATTCAACTCCTTGTTTATCAGATAGTTCCGTGAAAATCCTGTGTGCCTTTTTTAATAATTTCAACGCTACTTTTTTCGTGTCTCTGCCTTTGGGCACTATCTGAAAATAAAGTGGATAAAAATAATCGCCTATCCCTGCCCCGATTAGCGTTACTCTAAATCCATAAACACTTTTCTTTACTTGTCCGCTAAAAAATTTATCAAAATAATGACCCCGTGGCATATTTTTCAACCATTGTTTGAAAATGCTGTCATCTACCACAATTGTTATTTCTGAACGAGACCAGGTTGATTCACTTTTTTCGAATAATCCTTTCAACTCTGATACAAAATAATCAATGCTCAATTTTGTAGCAAAATCTTTAATTTGATTAAATGTGAAATCTTGCCACAATTTGTAGAAATTCGTGCTTTTAATACCATAGGTCTCCAAAATTTGCTTTAACGTATGTAGCCCATAAAGCTCGCCGATTAGCAAAACATCTAGTACCCGACGTAATTTTTGATATGATTTTTTGCTTAATTTTTCATCTTGGATTTTTTCTAATTTCTTCAATGACCTTTCAAATTCTCCTTTGAGATAATCTTCCAATACCTCCTTTAAGGATTTTTTAAGTGTTTTTGTCCCATATTATATGTTTTATAAATTGACAAAGGTATACCCTTTTGCATGAAAACTAACTATAATTTATTGATTATCAATTTATTATAACTTTTTTACACACACCAACTTAAATACTTATGGAGCCAATACTTTCTACATCATAAATTCTTGCTTTTCAAACAACACTGCATCATCTGGCGGAGCTATAAGTATTCAACATGAAATT
>CAYQXT010000541.1:0-1862 GCA_964421365.1 uncultured Bacteroidaceae bacterium | reverse complement strand
CAGCAACAACACGCGCACCACGCCCAACAGAAAAGGACGGAGTACACTACTACTTCTTAACAAAAAATGAATTCAAAAAGAAAATTAATCACAATGACTTTATTGAATACGCAAAAGTGCATGGCGATCAATACTACGGAGTACTGAAAAAATCCGTATTGCCAGCACTAAAAAATGGAAAAGTTTTAATTCGCGAGGTAGACATACAGGGGGCAAAAACAATTCACAAGAATTTTAACGGAAAACACCTCATTTCAATATTCTTATTACCACCAAGCCGAGCAATTTTAACCGAACGCATACGTAATCGTGCACCAATCTCAAACATAGAACTTGAAGCAAGACTAGACTCTTTAGAAAAAGAAGTAAAACAATCTAATTTATGTACACACCAAATCCAATTCGAAGACACAGACACTATTGAAGGATGCTATCAAAAAGTAGAAACAGTTATCAAAAAAGAACTAGGCAAATAAACCTAAACTAATCCCACAAGGCTTTGCGTTGCTTTTTTTACACAAACAAAGATAATAGAAAGGTAACAAATATTAATATTGCATCTAAAATGATCAGGAAATCTTGGTTTGCCTTAGCCGGACTACTCATAAGTATCGCCTTTATAAATACAGCAGGGGCAAGCGAAATCAAAACAAAAACATGGGAAAAAACCGTCATACTAAATAGGGGAGAACACACAATTACATCAGAAACTCCATTTGATGCCTTTTTTATAAACATAAAAGAAGGCAAAAGAAGAAACTTCAGCATATGGACAGATGACAACTGGATACGCCTAAACGAAAACAACCACGAACCAACAGACATATTCACAGGTAACCCAAGAAAAGAAATAAAAATACTCGCAGAAACAGATGGCAAACTAATCTTTCACTTCCTAAACAGTAAAGCACAAAAAAAAGTAAGCATAAACAAAAACATCACAGCAAAAGCAGGCTGGAATTTCGACAATTTTAAAAAGAATGGAATCGACATTATCCGCCGCTCAGAATGGGGCGCAGATGAAAAATTGCGAATTTGGAATGGCGAAGACGACAAAGAACCAGAATCACTTGCAGCAAATTCCTATAATAAATATGCAGATCGCAGCTACAGAAACGAACTCAAAATTAAAAAAATAAATTACACCGAAAACAACAAACTGCTGACTTGGCCAATGGAATACCCAGAAAAAATTCGCAAAATTATAATACACCATACCGCAAGCACAAAATCCCTAAATGACCCAGCAGCAGCCATAAGAAGCATTTACTATTACCATAGCATCTCAAAAGGATGGGGTGACATAGGCTACAATTTTATAATAGACAAAGACGGACAAATTTACGAAGGACGTGCGGGCGGCGACATGGTAGTAGGAGGACACGCCTCACATTCCAATATTGGCTCAGTGGGAATTGCGGTACTAGGGGATTACCATACAGACATGCAAGTATCCAATAAAGTAAAAAACTCACTAACCAAACTAATCGCATACTTATCAAAAAAATATAAAATTAACCCAATGGGAGTAGAAAGCTTCAGAGGAATGATACTCCCTAACGTCATAGGGCACAGAGACGTAGGACGTACATCTTGCCCAGGAGACAGACTCTACACAGTACTACCAGAAATTCGTCAAGAATCTTTCGAAAAAAGTGGAGAATATGGCGATAGCAACATATACAACTTTCAAATAGCAGGAAAATTACCCTATTTAGACATCGACCCAACACAAGAAAAAGTCATTGCAATCGACCTAAAAAACACAGGCAAAGTAAGCTGGAGAGCAGGAACCAAACTAATCCCCATAGGAACAACAAATTCCGTATATGCGACTGTTTCCAGCTCAGAACTATTAGACC
>CAYQXT010000540.1:0-1869 GCA_964421365.1 uncultured Bacteroidaceae bacterium | reverse complement strand
GATTTTTTTATAAAATTGAGCGATCCACAACGCCACTTATTTGCAAATAAAATGTCTGAAATGCCCGAAATGAGTAAATATTCACAAGGTACGGAGAGCTTTCAGCAATTTGCTATTCGTATCGCTGACATGCTTTTAGAGCCTGAAAAATTCAGAGAGCTTTACCCATGTTTAAAGAAAGCAGGGTTTCAAGCATGATGAAATTAACTAACCTATTAGAAGAATTTCAAGGCACTCAAGCTGAATACCTCGACATCGTTAATTATGAAATTGCGAGGGAAAATATATGCGGTTATATCTTCCTATTATCCCGAATAACAAAAAAAGCCGAACCTACCGAAAAAATACAGGTAGAAAGCAAAATAGAGGACTTAATTTACTATCGGGATAATTTGCAGATCAAAGATATAGAAAATATCCAAAAGATCTTAAATGAGCTAATTCCAGAGTATAAAGCCGAACAAGAAAAACAAAGAGCTAAGAAAAATTAGGCTTTCTTCTTAGCTTTACTTTTTTGCTTTGGCTTAACAATAAATTGCTCTCCCAAAGCCTTACCTTGTTTAAAAGTAACAATTTCCTTAGCTTCAATTTTAAGTTTTTCGCCAGTTTTGGGATTATGTCCCATTCTTTCGGCGCGTTGTTTTACTTCAAAAGTTCCAAAATCAACTAATCGAACATTTTTATCTTCAACTAAGGCTTCTGTAATGACTTCAAGAACTGAGTTAAGAACAACTCTTGCTTCGTCTTGATTAATATTTAATTTAGGTGCTAATTTAGCAATTAAATCGGCTTTATTCATAATCAATTTTCCTCAACATTTGGTAAATCAAAAAGTTGTCTATCTCTATCTTCTGTTAAATACTCGTTGAGTTCAGCGAGTATTTTTTCTTTATTAGCTTCATTGGCATTCATTTTTTTAATTAAATAAGAACCGAGCAAAATTTTACGTCGAGTATCATCCTTTCTTTCCTGCTCTTTTTGCTTTGATTTTTCTCTAGCTTCGATAGCTTGTTTACGAGCCTTTAACTGTTTCAGCTTTTCTAACTGGGCTTCGATTTTCTTTTCAAGAGTTTCAGTAGCTTTTGTCATGATTCAGATTTCGGGATATAGAAAACCACTCAAGCATAAGGCCCTATGAATTGAAATTCAAGCGGGCTATATGCTATCGTGTTTTTCATGAAATGCGCACTTACGACTTGGATTTCATCCAAGTCAAAGTTTGCGTAAGGGGATTCCCCTTAACCCCAAAAATCGCTACGCAATTTTTAAAAGCAAGAGCAAAACCATTACAAGGCTAAGGCATGGCAATTTATCACTGTTCGACGAAGACCATTAACCGAAGTTCGGGACGAACTGCGGTTGCATCTATGGCTTATCGTGCAGGAGAAAAATTGAAAGATGAACGAACAGGATTAACGCACGACTTTACGAGAAAAGAAGGTGTGGTTTATACCGAAATTATTTCTAATTTGGATATTGGATTAGACCGAAGCCAAGTCTGGAATATGGCAGAAAAATCAGAGAACCGAAAAGATGCCCGAACAGCACGTGAATGGGTGATTGCTTTGCCTGATGAATTAGATGAAGAACAACGAAAAGAACTGGCAAAAGAGTTTGCGCAATCTTTAGTAGACCGTTATGGAGTAATTGCGGATTTAGCCATTCATGCGCCTAGTCAGAATGGCAGTGATAAAAATCATCATGCGCATATCTTACTGACAACGCGCAAGGCCGAATTAGATCCAGAGCAGGATTTAGTTCTTAAAGATAAAGCCGATATTGAGTTAAGTAATACCAAAAGAAAAACACTTGGTATGGGAACAAGCCAGGAAGAAATTAAACAGATTCGAGCCACCTGGGCAAACTTAG
>CAYQXT010000539.1:0-1916 GCA_964421365.1 uncultured Bacteroidaceae bacterium | reverse complement strand
GGCAGAACCGGAAAAAATAGGATAGCAAAAATAATTATCAATTGTCAATTGTCCATTGTTCACTGTTAATGGTTAGAATTTGAATTTTGCAATAAGAAAATTAAAATTTCGTTTTAGTAAATTTATTTAAAGGAACTTGGGACATAACTTATTCTACTTTAATTAAATTTACACAATTGCAGTAAATTCTTTGTAGGTTATTATTTGAGTAGTTTCGATGTTTTTAATAATCAATAAATCAGTATCGCCAGTTATCAAAAAATCAGCCTTGGCATCTTTAGCTAAAGCCAGCAAAAAATTATCTTTAGGGTCTCTACATAAATTTACTAATGTATTTACTTCGACAATTTCACTACAACAATCCATTATTTCAATTACTTTTTGAATATCTTCTTTCTTGAAATATTTTTTAAATTTAGGACGATTAGCTACTTGCAAGAATTCTTCAATCAGTTCTTCACTAAAAATAAATAAAATTTTGTCATTATTAAACAAAATGTCAAGCTTTCGCAAACGTTTAGATATTAAAAAACTTATCCAAAGGTTTGTGTCAATAATTATTCTTATTTTATTTTTTTTCATTATATCGTTTTTTTCTAACGATTTCTACTTCTTTTGTAATATCTTCAATACTTAATGTTTTTCCTTTGGTATTCCTGAATTTTTTTAATAAAGCTTTAAATTCATCTTTCTTTTCTTTTTTAGATACAATTCTAATTAGTTTCAAACTGGCTAAGTTTTCAAGTAATTTTTTTGCTTTGGGATTTAATATTACTATTTCAAAAGTATCCATATACAGTTCCTCCTTGTTTTTTTACAAATATACGAAAAAATAAACAAAGAGTTTTAACGGAAAAAATGCTATCAAAAAATAAATTCCGGAAAGCGAGCTTTTAAAAATATGACTTCATTTTTAATGCCGATTATTTGTTCCGCAGCTGAAAAATGACTTCATTTTTCAGAATACCGGAAGCGATGAACGGCAGAACCGGAAGAAATAGGATAGCAAAATTAGTTTGAAAAAAGTTAAATGTTTTTATATATCTGCCCTCTATTTCCTGCCTTAAAAATAATAATTATAATTTCAGTATCATTTACGGCATAAATTATTCTAATGGAACCAAATCTTTTTTTATAAATAGGACATTGTTTACAATTTTCGAATTCTATATTTACCATTTTGCCATCGTTGGCGTTATATGGGTCGTGTTCCAGAACTGCAAGCCAATTTTCAACACTTTTTTTAACCTTAGGTGGGAGTTTTGCAATGAATTTACTTGCCTTTTTGTGTATTTTGATGCTGTATTTTTTATTCATAATCTAGAAAATCGGAGAAGTTACCACGTAAGGCATTATTTGTACTTTGTATTAATTTTTTGTCTGAAATAATATCAATAGCGTCCAAAAAATCCTCTAAACTTTCGGATAGTTCTTTTAAACTTTCTAGATATTTTTTTAGTAAACTATTGGGGGGTAAATAAGTTTGTTCGAGTAAAAAAATGGCATTATCCAAAAAAACCAAAAGTTTTTCTATGTTTTTAATTGTCAGAGTGAGTTCTTTAGAATCGTAATTTACATTGTTTTTGAACTTTATTGCTTTTATATTTTTATTTTTTTCTATCATTTTTTTAATAACGCTATTATTTTGTTTTTGTAAACGCCACGATTCTACGGCTTTATTAAATGTATCAAATAGCGATATTTGTATTTCTTGTGTATTTATTGTCAATGAATTCATAATGTCCTCCTTTTTTTACAAATATACGAAAAAATGCGCAAAGAGTTTTAACGGAAAAATGCTATCAAAAAATAAATTCCGGAAAGCGAGCTTTTAAAAAAATGACTTCATTTTCAATGCCGGTTATTTGTTCCGCAGCTGAAAAATGACTTCATTTTTCAGAATACCGGAAGCGATG
>CAYQXT010000538.1:0-1920 GCA_964421365.1 uncultured Bacteroidaceae bacterium | reverse complement strand
TATCCTCTCCTGATGCCAAGTGGGGGTCAAATCCGCCTACAGTATCGAATAATTTAGTAGAAATAACAAAAGCTCCTGAGCCAAAACTCGTTACTTTTTCAATAGCCTTTTTTTTATTAGGCCTTAGATGATACAACCAAGTTTCTTCCAAAAAAGTACTATTAGGCATTAAGCTAAACAAAAAAGAAACAACTTCGTTTTCCCCGAAACCATTATCAACAAAATGGCACAAAAACCTTGGCGTTAAAATAATATCGGCATCTAGAAAAACAAGAAAGTCTGAATTTATTTTGCTTGCACCGATGTTTCTCAATTGCCCTATATTAACATCAGGAAATTTATAAACAGTTGCCCCTAAGCTAACCGCCACGGATCTCGTTTTATCACGAGATCCATTGTCAACGACCACAACATCATGAATTTCTATATCGTCCCTAACAATTAAGCTATTAATAGATTTTAGGAGATTTTGTATATTACACTCCTCATTCAAAGCTGGCGTGACGAATGAAAAGGTTGTTAGCATAAAAGAAAAACCTCCATAATTATTTTTGATTCCCTGCTGTCCGGTTAAGGAAATAGATAAGGCCTGAAGAGCTGCTTTCGTGTATACTGTTGTCACCGCTAACAACTCAACATGAAAGGAGATTCAGACCATGGCGCATAATAACACGGTACTTGCTCAATTGCTCAAACTTATTGATAGACATGATTTTCAAAAGCTGGAAAAAGGCCAACCTCGGATTTGTCTTTTGCCAGGACACTTACACTGCCTGCCGGTTCCATTGTGGCGGCGGACAGAGCATATATCGATTTTGCTTGGTTTTACACACTGAACAAGCAAAAGAATTATCTAGTTACCCGCCTCAAACGCAATATTAAATATCGGGTTACTGAGCGGCGCCCTGTTTTAAAAAGTAAGGGTATTACTTCTGACCAGACCATTATCCTGACGGGATCCAAGGCCGGTGACTGCCCCATTCCTCTACGCAGAGTCGGCTACCGAGATCCTGACACGGGTAAACAATATTTCTTTCTGACCAACAATTTTCACCTGGCTGCCAAAACCATCGCCGATATTTACAAGGATCGCTGGAAAATAGAGCTGTTTTTCAAGTGGATCAAACAGAACCTGAAGATAAAAACCTTCCTCGGAACCAGCCGCAACGCGGTCATGACACAGATCGGGATAGCTCTGATCACCATGCTGGTGCTCGCTTATATGAAATTTCTGGCAAATCTCGGAAATTCATTACACAAATTAAACGATTACTATAGTTAAACCTGTTCAAAAGGCAAAGTCTATCCTTAATCCGTGACAATTGATTAGTAAAATATCACTATATTATCAATCAACATATTGAAATATAAGTACAAAAGTATTAATATATGCCTGTCCAAAAAACTAACCCGGCAGGTGAAAAATGAAGCGTTTTATCCTTGAACAATCTGACGACGAATTTTACACAAGCCATTCCGGACTGGCGCTGGCTGGCCTGTGTATGAACAAATATGGCAGCCTGTCATGGGTTATTGGCCGTAAAATGAAAAATAACGGTAATCTTATTTCCGATGCCGATATTCTTCGGAGTTATATCGGCCTTCTTTGCATTGGAAAAAGTGACTATGAAGCTATATCCTCCATGCGTGAGGATGAATATTTCAAGAATTCACTTGGTATTACCAATGTACCGTCTGCTGAGCGCTTGCGCCAGCGTCTTGACGAGAAAGCTGAAACTTACCTGTCTGTGGCACAAAAATACTCGGTAGACATGTTAAAAAAAGGGAAAGCGCAACTTACTGCACTGGATACAGGCCATATTCCCCTTGATGCGGATGTCTTCCCCATGGACAACTCCGGCACCAAAAAAGAAAAAGTCAGTCGTACCTACAAAGGGCATGACGGTTATGCTCCTATTG
>CAYQXT010000537.1:0-1923 GCA_964421365.1 uncultured Bacteroidaceae bacterium | reverse complement strand
AAGTACCCAGACTAAATTATAATATAAATCTGGATTACCTAAGCGGAATAATTAAATTAGAAGAAAATTTAGTCTATATTCTGAAAATTCAAAATATTCTCGGAATAGATGAGCAGGAGAAATTAGTCGAACTCATTAATAACTCTAATAAGCAAGAAAATTAAAATCTTTTATATTATACAAACCTTAATAAAAAAAACGAATGAAAAATATAAAAATTTCAACTAAACTGATTATTCTAATTATTGCCACGAGCATCATTCTGGCAGCTATGGGAATTTATGCTTTAAGAAATCTAAAAACAGTGAATACCGGAATAGAAACCATGTACACCAACCGTGTCATTCCTTTAGAACAGCTAAAAAATGTTTCAGACGGCTATGCCGTTGAATTAGTAAATGCGTTAAACAAAGCCGAAAGAGGAATTTTTACATGGAGCGAAGCAGCCAGAAATATAGAAGAAGCAGAAAAAATAAAAAATAAGTACTGGAATGCCTATTTACAGACAAAAATAGTAGGCCAAGAAAAAGCCTTGGTAGATGAAACCAAAGAAATCATGCGCGCAAAAGCCGAACCGGCAGTAAACAAGGCTTTAGACATTTTAAAAAAAGGAAGAGACAGTAGCACTATCATAGAATTACAGAATTACAACAAAAATATTTTATATCAAAATATCGATCCTTTAACCTCAAAAATCAGTCAACTTATCGAACTTCAACTTACTTCCTCTAAAACCATAATTAAAAATGCACGAAACACTTATCAAATCACGCAAGAGAGCACCTGGATGTTTCTTATTATTGGAGTTTTAATTGGAATTTTCTTCTCCCTTTTTATAATAATGAGTATCAATCGCTCTTTGAAAGAAGCCATTCAGGCCGTATTAAATTTAGAAAAAGGGAACTTAACCTACCAAATAAAAGAAATCAGTAAAGACGAAATAGGCGTATTATTACAGAACATCAAACAAACCATCGAACGCCTTCGCGAAATCGTAAAGAATATCAACATTGCCGGAAGAAATATTGGATCGGCAAGTGTAGAAGTAAGCAGTTCCTCGCAAGAACTATCGCAAGGCACCAGCGAACAAGCCTCTTCTACCGAAGAAGTTTCCTCCTCGATGGAAGAAATGGCCGCCAACATTCAACAAAACACAGATAATGCAGCCAAAGCCTATGAAATAGCCCAAAAAAGTTCCAACAGTTTAAGAGTAGGCAGCCAACGTATTTTTGGCGCTATAAATGCCATGAAACAAATTGCCGAAAAAATAAGTATCGTAAATGAAATTGCTTTTCAAACCAATATTTTAGCCCTAAATGCTTCGGTAGAAGCAGCTCGGGCTGGGGAGCATGGTAAAGGATTTTCGGTTGTTGCCGAAGAAGTACGAAACTTAGCACAAAGTTCTAAAGAAGCTGCAAAAGAAATTAGCATTGTGGTACAAGACGGACTAAAACTCGCCGATGAATCAAACCTCATCCTAAAAGAAATTATGCCAAAAATAGAACAAACCACACTAATGGTAAAAGAAATAAACTATGCCAGCAAAGAACAAAATAGTGGCGTTTCGCAAATCAATAATGCCATTCAAGACCTGAATCAAGTAGTACAACAAGGCGCTGCTTCAGCAGAAGAAATGGCTTCGAGCAGCGAAGAGTTAAATGCTCAGGCAGAAGCAATGCTTAATATGATGGACTATTTTAAAGTAGATGAAAATAACTTCAACCAAATGCAAGAACTAAAAAGAACAAATCCGGGGCAAAACTATACAGTAAAGAAAACAGTTATTCCCACCAAACAAACCTCAAGTGCGCATATCAATCTAAATACCGATAAATTAGACAATGAATTTGAAAAATATTAAGAAAATGCAGGTAGCTATATTTCAAATCAATAAAAGATTATTTGCCCTTTCAGTAGAATATT
>CAYQXT010000536.1:0-1930 GCA_964421365.1 uncultured Bacteroidaceae bacterium | reverse complement strand
AAACCCATCGGGGTCTAAAGACTGTCAAAGTTGATCTGTTGGTCAAAGTTTTTAACTTCAACATCTCAGAAAAAAATTAATCAAAATCCAGATTAAATTTTTTGCGGAGTTCTTCTAAATTAGAATTTTTTGCCAATAAAAATTTATATTTATCTTCGTTGGTATAAACACGCTTTGAACGTGCGGCTTCTGTAACTTTATAAATAAAATTTATCTTATTATTCGAAAGTTTTTCTACCAAAAAGCGCAGAAGCATATCTTTATTATTATCAACTGTACTCTTCTGAAAATCACCGGATAAGGCTAATTCTACAGAATAATTCTGTTGGAGAATGGGCTTTATATTCAGAACCAAATTATATAGCTGTGGATACCCAGCTTTAATATGTTGTGCCAGAAGTTCCCATGCCTTTTGTAATTCATCCGCTGTAAACGGTGTTTCTTTAGAGACAAGCTTTTGCTGTGCCTCTTTTTTGGCTTCCAAAACTGATTTCCCTGTTCCATTAATAACCGCATTTATAGGTGCCGTTAAAGCTGGATTTACAACAGTTGTCTGATTACTCGGTTTAAGTTTTTTCTTGCCCGAATTTTGTGTTGTTTGATTGTTTGATGCAGACGGATTTTCTACTTTTTGAGCCTTTGTTTCAGGATCTTGTTTTTGCGGATTAAGCGGAGAAAATGGACTTTCTTTGGAGAGATTACAAAGGTTCATAAGTGATAGTTCCACATGCAGACGTTGATTCTGACTACTTTTAAATGTTATATCGCATTGGTTCGTAATTCGCAAGCCATAAAAAAGAAAATTGATACCCACTGTTTGAGCCTGCTCGGCAAACCGTTGCTTTACACTTTCGGTAACTTCCAAAAGCTGGACAGTTTTAGCATCCACAGCAACCAGCAAATCTCTGAGATGCCTATTTAATCCGGCTACAAAATGCTGCGCGTCAAAACCATGATTTAATATATCATTCAAAATTAATAAAGCTTCGGATGTTTCTCCTTTCCAAAAAGCATCTACCAATTTGAAATAATATTCATAATCCAGAACATTTAAGTTCTTTATAGCTGATTTATAAGTGATTTTCCGGCCAGAAAAACTCGAAATTTGGTCAAAATAAGAAAGAGCATCACGCATACCTCCATCTGCTTTTTGCGCAATTACATGAAGGGCTTCTTCTTCGTATTCGATATCTTCTTTTTTAGCTACATAGGCTAATTGACCTGCAATATCTTCTAATTTTATCCGGTTAAAATCAAAAATCTGACAACGCGATAATATCGTGGGAAGAATTTTATGTTTCTCTGTTGTAGCCATCACAAAAATAGCGTGTTTGGGCGGCTCTTCCAGTGTTTTCAGAAAAGCATTAAAAGCAGCAGTAGAAAGCATATGTACCTCATCTATAATATATACGCTATGTGTTCCTATTTGTGGAGGTATTCGTACCTGATCAATTAAACTGCGAATATCCTCTACCGAGTTGTTTGAGGCAGCATCTAATTCATGGATATTATAGGAACGACTTTCGTTAAATGCCTTACACGACTCACATTCATTACAGGCTTCTCCGGCAGGAGTTTTATTCTGACAATTAATGGTTTTAGCAAAAATACGGGCACAAGTAGTTTTTCCTACCCCACGTGGGCCGCAAAACAAAAATGCATGCGCCAGTTGATTAGCAACAATCGCATTTTTTAGTGTTCCTGTAATTGACTGTTGCCCAACCACCATATCAAAAGTGCCCGGACGGTATTTTAAAGCTGATACGACAAAGTTATCCATAAATAATTTCCTTAGCTTACAAAAATAATAAAAAAACTGAAAAACAGCAATTATACTCAACCGCTTATGGTATTTGTAATGGCGTATTTACAACGCACTTGTTTTCAACAAAAAACTAAATTCCCGTTCGCTTATGAAATTTTTATCCGA
>CAYQXT010000535.1:0-1932 GCA_964421365.1 uncultured Bacteroidaceae bacterium | reverse complement strand
GACAAAAAATATTTATAAGATTTTATGGACGCTCACTAATTTAGTATTACTATATTTGTATTCAGAATTATTCATTATGTTTAAAAAACTAATTTTCCTATTACTATGTATTTCTATTACAGCTATAAATGCACAGGTAGTATTACATACCCATTCTGTTAAAGCGAAAAAATACCATTTCTTGGCACTTAATTATTATCGGAATTTAAACTTTCAGGAAGCAGAAAAGGAGGCTTTACTAGCAGACAAAAAAGATTCTGTTTTTGTTGAAAATCTTATCCTTTTAGCCCAAATTTATCAGGAACAAGCTCTATATATTCCTGCACTCCGGTTTTACACTAAAGCGATAAGGCATGGAGCAGAATTTTATCCCGAACTATATATGTATAGGGGAAATTTATTTTTGCAAATGAATAAATTCAAACTAGCTGAGCGTGATTTTTCAAGTCTGTCGGACTTAATTACGGACAAAAAATTACTACAAAAATTAAAAACTAAGATTAAAAAGGCTCAGATTGCTGATTCGCTACTACAACATCCCCTAAAATTTAACCCAGTGAATCTTGGCGACTCCATAAATACCCCATTAGACGAATATTCTCCTTTATTGACATTTGACAATAATATGCTCATTTTTACACGTGCGCATAATACAAGTGAATTTCATGAAGAGGATTTATATTTTTCAAAAAAAGTAGGAAGTAGATGGAGAAAAGCACAAAATGCGGGTTCGGTATTCAATACCGGCGGAAATGAAGGCTCTCCCTCTATTTCGGCAGATAATCGTTTCCTTGTTTTTGCCTCCTGCAACCGGCCGGACGGATTTGGCCGTTGCGATATTTATATCTCTAAATTTGATGGATATAGGTGGACTAAGCCACAAAATATAGGTACACCTGTAAATACAAGGTATTGGGAATCACAAGCCTGCTTGTCGGCAGATGGCTCAACGCTTTATTTTGTAAGCAACCGTGCAGGTGGATTTGGAAAAGCAGATATCTGGATGAGCCGAAAAAATGAACGCTCACAATGGCAGAAACCAACAAATTTAGGCCGAAAGATTAATACAGCCGGCAACGAGTACTATCCTTTTTTGCATGCCAATGGGAAAAATCTATACTTTGCTTCCGATGGTTGGCCGGGATTGGGGAAAACAGATATTTTTTATTCTCAGATAGATAGTACAGGGAAATGGTCTGTGCCAAAAAATATTGGTTATCCGCTAAATAGTTCACAGGATGATAACGGACTGTTCATTTCGGCCAAGGGAGAAACTGCTTTTATAGCCACTAACCGGTTCAGTCCAAAGAAAGATTTGGATATCTTTCAGTTTAAGCTTGATCCTAGAATTCGTCCCCAAGAGGCTAAACATTTTCAAGGCATTATTATCGATTCCCTCTCTAGAAAGCCGTTATTAGCCAAAATTTTAATTAAAAATAATAGTGGACAATTTAGTACGATGAAATCTCTAAAACAAACAGGCCGTTTTGAGTATTTATCTACTGATTCTAAGTATATTGATGTGTATATTTCAGTGCCTCACTATGTCTTTTACACACAAAAAATTGATAATCCGTTTAATAAGTCCATTCATCAATTTGCTCTTCTACCTATTAGGAACAAGTCGAAAAGTATTTTTCATTTTAATTTTGCTTTTGATTCCTCTCAGCTTGATTCTTCTGAATTTATAACTCTAAATTATCTAGCTGATTTTCTGTCGAATAATAAAAATATTAAAATAAGTATAGAAGGACACACAGATTCCAAAGGAAGTAAGCAATATAATATAAGCTTGTCTCTAAACAGAGCAGAAACAGTTGAAAAGTATTTAATAGAAAGAGGTATTCCCGAAGCAAGATTATATGTGAAAGCTTTTGGCCGCCGAACCGATGCCGTAAATGCACGACACCGAGGCGACGATGATGACGTCGC
>CAYQXT010000534.1:0-1952 GCA_964421365.1 uncultured Bacteroidaceae bacterium | reverse complement strand
TAAGAGATATTGTGCACAAGCAAGGAATTACGAAATTTTACGATGCAGGAAAGGGTATTTGCCATCAAATCATGTCCTACCATGCCGAACCCGGGATGGTGATTGTGGGCAGCGATAGTCATAGCTGCACTGCCGGTGCCTTTAATGCACTGGCTGTCGGAATAGATCGTACCGAAGCCGCTGGTATATGGAAACGAGGTGAAACTTGGTTTCGGGTGCCTGAAAGTATAAAAATCACTCTGCATGGAAAATTACAAAGCGGTGTATATGCAAAGGATATTTCACTCTGGATAATTGGTATGATTGGCACTGCTGGTGCGAATTACATGTCGATAGAATATCATGGAGAAGGAGTGAAAACTTTAGGAATATCAGAAAGAATGACACTTGCTAATTTGGCCTCTGAAATGGGCGCGAAAAATGCCGTTTTCCCACCTGACGAAATTCTCGCTCAATTTTATGGAAAAAATGAACTTGAAAATGGAATTTGGTCTGATGCTGAGGCACATTATGCAAATGAAATAGAAATAAACCTTAGCGAATTATTTCCGGTCGTAGCCGCTCCGCACTCACCGGATAACGTAAAGGCCCTGGTAAAAGTTGCCGGAACACCGATTAATCAGGGATTTATTGGCACTTGTACAAATGGGAGAATAGAAGATTTACGCGAGGCTGCGCAAATACTTAAAGGTAAAAAGATAAAAAAGGGTTTTCAGTTACTCATTACACCCGCCTCACAAAAAATCTATCTTCAGGCTATGAAAGAAGGTCTGATTGAAATATTCCTGGAAGCCGGCGGAAATGTTCTGTCAGCCAGTTGTGGCCCCTGTCTTGGAACTGGACAAGGCATACCTGCCGATGGCTATAATGTACTATCCACTTCAAATAGAAATTTCCTAGGCAGGATGGGAAATCCCAAGGCAAGTATCTATCTTGCATCCCCTGCAAATGTAGCTTATTCAGCACTTTATGGGGAGATACGTGACTCTCGTGGCATCACTACAGATGACCAATATCCTTATAAAATAGAACAAAGTGGCACGCTTACCATCTCAAAAGATGAAAATCGTAGGAAAAACAGCGTTTGGAATTATGCAGAGGTGGATAATTTGAACACAGACCAGATGTTTGCCGGGAATCTGACCTATAAAGTGCTTAGCTCTGAACCAGAAGCTATTATTCCACATCTTTTTGAGGGCTTTGACCCTAGTTTTCGTAAAAAAGCCAAAGAGGGCGACCTAATTATTGCCGGTGATAATTTTGGTTGTGGCAGTTCTCGTGAGCATCCCAGTGTAGGCTTAGCTCACATCGGCATTAAAGCGATAATCGTTAAATCGGTGAATAGGATTTTTTATCGTTCAGCCATAAATCAAGGCTTAGCACTAATTGTTTTACCTGAGGCTGTTGAAAAGTATAAGGAGGGAGACAAGGTAGAATTAAATTTTAATGACTCGTATATACTCGTTGGAGAGAAAAAAATTAATTTTTCTCCACTTCCTGACAAATTACGGGGAATCATTCAGAAAAAAGGTCTTGTGAAGTGGATTTTAAGTCAAAAATGAAAAAAGCTAAAAAAAAGAAGCAAAAAAAATTTGGTAAAAGAAAAAATTTTATACTTTTGCACACCGTATGACAGGTCTCATAGCTCAATTGGATAGAGCAACAGCCTTCTAAGCTGTAGGTTGAAGGTTCGAGTCCTTCTGGGATCACGGAAAAAAATTTGTTTCTAAGGTTAAAACACGCATAAATAGGAGTTTGTAGCGTGTTTTAGCCTTTTTTTGTTTCCGCTTTTTTGTATGTTTTCGCACCTTTTTTGCGTAGTTTTGCTACAAATACAATACTACATTTTGCTACATTTTTATACACAAAAAAAGCGTAAACACTATGAAACAAGCAAGATACAGATATTTATACAATAGACGTAAAAAATTGGATAAGCGCGGAACAGCACC
>CAYQXT010000533.1:0-1963 GCA_964421365.1 uncultured Bacteroidaceae bacterium | reverse complement strand
AGATAGTAAATCGTGAAAACCTACCAGTGGAATATTACCGGCCAAAATAAGGGCTATTTTTTTATGGCTGTTTTTGAAAGTATAATTAACTGTCCATTTTTGCAGGCTTTTTCTGTCGAGGAACTTTCGTATGCCTTGCAAAGAGAGTTTTATACTTTGCGGTGTAAACCATGGATTAGAGAAATGCGTGTTTTCTATTAGCAGATGAAAATCATCAAAAAATAATAGATTTAATGCTTCCAAATTTGGGTTTCTCCCTTTATCATCCACAAACTGAGCAATAAAATCACCAAGTAAAGCAAATTCCTGTATATTTTTATCAAGTGTTATCATTTTTTTAAAATTATGATACAAAAGTAGGAAAAAAATCGGGATTTAAGATTCAAGGTTTGGCGCTTGTTGAACTGAATTCGTAATTTGTAATTTGTAATTAATATTTTATATTTGTCCTGAATTATGGAAAAAATATTTAATTATACTGGTTTCATTACTTTGCTTCTGGCCACTATTTGCTTACCTTTTTCATATAGTATAGCCAGTTTTTTTATCACCATTTTATTTGCATCCATAATTTTTAACCCTTTTTTTTATAAAAATTTCAGTTTTCCTAAATTCAAAAGTATTAAAAGTAGTATTTTAATACTTTCAGTCCTTTTTTTTATATGGTACATAATTGGCTATAACTTATCCACGAATATGCCTGTGGCACGCACCGAACTACAAATAAAAATTCCCTTTTTACTTTTCCCTCTGATTTTACTATACAAAAATGAAATCCTCAAAAAAAACCTTAAAATTCTCTTAGTAGGCTTTGTTTTCGGAAGTCTTATTAATTCTATATACATATTAACATTAGCGCTATATAAAAGCCTATACTTTATTGACGGCCAATTCTATTTTTTTTCGTGGCACTTTCCAAACTCCTATATAAATGGATTTAACAAATTAATAATCAGCGGAATGTCTGAATTCACATACAGCAATCTAGCTCATTTTTTTCATCCTGCCTATATTGCTATGTACTTAACATTCAGTATTGCAATTATCTTTTACTTACTTAAAACTCATACTTTTACTAGTAAAATTTCACGCATAGGCACAAAATTTTTACTATTTTTTTTTTCGATATTAATTGTTTTTTTAAATTCAAGAGCAGGCATCCTCAGTCTCAGTTTTATTATCTTTTTATCCGTTTATTTACAAATTTTTCATTATAAACGTTATGTTTCAGGGGTAATTTATAGCTTTATATTTTCTTTATTAGTCTATTTTGCTATTTTTCATACCCGTTTGAGTCGTAATATTCCAAAAGAAACTGCAAAAACCAAAAAGGTTTTAGTCCAAAGAAATTCCTCAGAAAAGAAAATAAGAAAAACAGCAAAAGCCTATCATGAATCGCGTTTAACGATATGGCGTTCTGCCCTAAGCGTTTTTGAAAAAAACATTATGTGGGGCGTGGGTATTGGAGATATCAAAGATGACATTTATAAATCGAAAGCTGTTGAGAGATTAAATCATGGTCGCTCTAAATATGATGCCCACAATCAGTTTCTACAAACTGGCGTTGGTGTAGGAATTATTGGTTTAGGAATACTTATTCTATTGCTTCTAATCCCTTTTTTTTATTCTGTAAAATATAAAAGATATTTGCTCTTCTCCCACTTATCTATTATTCTAATAAACATTCTGTTTGAGTCTGTTTTTAGTCGGAGCTATGGTGTATTATTTTTCTCCTTATTCTTCTATTTATTTATTGCTTATGCTCCTGATTATGAGGATAAATTTCTAAATTTAGGTCTGGGTCTGAGAGATAAAGAAAACTCAGCTATTGCTTCTAAATGACGGCTTCTAAATAATGCTCAAAGGTGGGCTATCGCCCACTCTTCAAGGTCTTTCACTCTTCGCGTCTACTATTCTTCCTGCCTCCGGATAGTATAAATATCCGCTAACGGGTAAATCCTGC
>CAYQXT010000532.1:0-1966 GCA_964421365.1 uncultured Bacteroidaceae bacterium | reverse complement strand
TTATATGCTATTTAGCATATTTATTTATTAGGCATGAATATGTTTTTATTCATAATAATTCATAGTGGAAAAACCGCCGTCTTTTAGGTGCTTATCCTTTTTTGCCACTATCAGGTCGGAAGCAACCATTTCTTCTATCAAATTTTCAAGACTATAATCTAATTTCCAATTCAATTCTTTCTGAGCTTTTGAGCTATCGCCAAGCAGCATTTTTACTTCTGTGGGACGGAAATATCGCTTGTCAATAGCCACAATCTCTTTCCCCTCAGTAAGTTGGTATCTATAATCTTTGCATTTTTTTACAAAAGCTTTTTCTTCTATCCCTTTCCCTTTGAAAATCAGTTCTATTCCCAAATATTGAAACGATTTTATTAGAAATTCGCGGATACTTGTTGTTTTACCGCTAGCAATTACAAAATCATCTGCTTTTTCGTGTTGAAGCATCTTCCACATAGCAGTTACATAATCTTTGGCATGACCCCAATCTCTCTGAGAATCAAGATTGCCTAAGTATATTTTTTCCTGCATACCCAGTGCTATCCTTGAAACAGCGCGTGTGATTTTTCGGGTTACAAAAGTTTCACCTCTTATAGGCGATTCGTGATTAAATAAAATCCCATTACTTGCGAATAGGCCGTAAGCTTCTCTGTAATTGACTGTTATCCAGTAGGAATATAGCTTTGCTACGGCATAAGGAGAACGAGGATAAAAAGGAGTTTTTTCTGTTTGCGGAGTCTCCTGTACTTCGCCATAGAGTTCTGAGGTTGAAGCCTGATAGAATCGAGTCTTTTTTTCAAGCTTTAATATCCGTATTGCTTCCAATATTCGTAAAGTTCCTAAAGCATCTGTATTGGCTGTATATTCAGGTGTTTCAAACGAAACTTGAACATGCGACTGTGCCGCCAGATTGTATATCTCATCTGGCTGCACTTCTTGAATTATACGAATTAGATTGGAGGCATCAGTTAAATCTCCGTAATGCAAGATAAAGTTTCGGTTTTCTACGTGCGGATCTTCGTATAGGTGATCTATTCTGTCCGTATTAAAGAGTGAGCTTCGTCTTTTTATGCCATGAACGCGGTATCCTTTTTTTAATAAAAATTCAGCCAGATAAGCTCCGTCTTGACCTGTTATTCCACTTATTAATGCTACTTTTTGATTTCCCATTATTTTATTCTTTAATAATTCTCTAAATTATTCATTTTTTCTATAAACGAAAAATCCCACTTTTTAGTGGGATTTTTTTATCTTGACTTACTTTTATAAGCGCAAAAACAATTTTATTAGTGTATTTAATTTATGTAATTAACTATTCTCTCTCTACAAATAGCATTAACCCATTCACCATATAATAATTCACAATTGTTTAATTTATTTGGCATAGGTTATGGCTCGTGTTTCCCTGATAACTGTGATTTTTATTTGGCCGGGATAAGTCATTTCATCCTGAATCTTTTTAGCAATATCATAAGAAAGCTTTTCGGCCGTTCCGTCATCCACTTTATCGCTACCAACAATAACGCGTAACTCGCGTCCCGCCTGAATGGCATAAGTTCTTAAAACTCCGGGATAAGATAAAGCTAAAGCTTCTAAATCTTGTAAACGTTTAATATAAGATTCGGCAACTTCACGTCTTGCACCTGGTCGAGCACCTGATATGGCATCACAAACCTGAACAATTGGAGCTAACAATGTGGTCATCTCTATTTCATCGTGGTGAGAACCAATAGCATTGCATACTTCTGGTTTTTCTTTGTATTTCTCTGCTAATTTTAGTCCAAATAATGCGTGTGGCAATTCCGGTTGATCATCGGGCACTTTTCCTATATCGTGCAAGAGTCCGGCACGTTTGGCTAATTTGGTATTAAGTCCTAATTCTGAAGCCATTATGGCGCATAAATTTGCCACTTCGCGGGAGTGCTGGAGTAAATTCTGACCATAAGATGAACGATATCTCATTTTCCCT
>CAYQXT010000531.1:0-1984 GCA_964421365.1 uncultured Bacteroidaceae bacterium | reverse complement strand
GTTAAAGATGGCATAGTAGTATGGGAAACACAAGCCCTGGATTATCCTCTTTTGGAAAAATCATTACCGCCATACGAACCCCGGGGCTGCCAAAGAGGCATTTCTTTCTCTTGGTATTTATATAGTCCTATACGGGTTAAATATCCAATGATTAGAGGAGCTCTGATAGATCTTTACCGAAAAGAAAAAGCAAAAACAGGCGACCCTTTGCAAGCTTGGGAAAATATACAGAACAATCCGGAAAGCCGAAAACGATACCAGACAGCCCGAGGGAAAGGCGGTTTCAGACGTGCCAACTGGGAAGAGTTAGAAGAAATTATTGCAGTAGCCAATATTGCAACGATAAAAAAATATGGCCCGGACCGCATAGCCGGTTTTTCGCCTATTCCGGCCATGTCGATGCTCAGTTATGCTTCGGGTTCGCGTTTTTTGCAGCTTATGGGGGGCGTTAGCCTAAGCTTCTATGATTGGTATTGCGACTTGCCCAATGCTTTCCCCGAAATATGGGGCGAACAAACGGATGTGGCCGAAAGTGCAGACTGGTATAACTCTAAATTTATTGCTGTTGTGGGTTCCAACCCGGGTATGACACGCACCCCTGATGTTCATTTTTTTGCCGAATCCAGGCATAATGGAACCAAAACCGTTGTTTTTGCTCCAGACTTTAATATGGTGGCTAAATTTTCCGACAAATGGGTGCCTATTCATGCCGGACAAGACGGCGCTTTCTGGATGGCAGTTACACACGTAATATTAAAAGAATACCACCATGAAAAACAGATTCCTTATTTTATAAATTACACTAAAAAATATACAGATAGCCCTTTTCTGGTCGTACTAAACGAGAATGACGGTCAATTAACCCCGGGGAAATTACTAAGAGCAAATGCTATTAAAAAATATGAAAATATTGAAAATGGTGATTGGAAATTTTTGAATATCAATGAAATTGATGGCGAATTAGTTTGTCCAGGCGGAAGTTCGGGACATCGCTGGGATAAAAAAGAAGGTAACTGGAATATGAAGTTAGAAGAGCCCCAAAGCGGCAAAGCTTATGACCCAGTATTGACCCTTTTGAATGCAAATGATGAAGTTTTGCAAGTAGAATTCATAGAATATGGGAAAAATAAAACAGCCTTAAGAGGTGTACCCGTAAAACATATAGAAACAACAAAAGGAATCGTAAAAGTAGCTACTGTTTACGACCTGATAATGGCGCAATATGGAGTGAACAGAAGTCTAAGCGGTGATTATCCGGACAGTTATGAGGATACAGAAGCTGCCTATACACCGGGGTGGCAAGAAATATTTACCGGCATTGGCCCTAAAACGGTACTACAATTTGCCCGCGAATGGTCGCGCACAGCCGAAACCACAAATGGCAAATGTAGCATAATTATCGGGGCTGGCGTCAACCATTGGTTTCATAGTAATCTGATGTACCGTGCAGGTGCTATGACCTTAATGCTTACGGGCTGTATTGGCGTAAATGGTGGGGGCTTAAATCACTATGTAGGACAAGAAAAACTGGCTCCTGCAGATTCCTGGGGCGCCATCATGTCGGGTAAAGACTGGCAAAAAGGAGTTCGCTTCCAACAAACGCCAATATGGCACTATATTAATTCCGACCAATGGCGTTACGATGGCCTGCAAAGCGATTATAATACCGTTCCTAAAAATGAACTTTCGGCAATGCACACGGCCGATATGATAGTTAAATCAGTTAAAAATGGCTGGATGCCTTTTTATCCACAGTATAATAAAAATAATTTCGACATTGTAAAAGAAGCCGAAAAAGCTGGTGCAAAAACAGACGAAGACATTAAGAATTTTGTTGTCAGTCAGCTAAAAAACAAAAAATTAAATTATTCTGTTACAGAACCTGATGACGAAATAAATTTTCCGCGCTTATGGTATATCTGGCGGGGTAATGCACTACTATCTAGTGCTAAAGGGCACGAATATTTTATGAATCATTATTTGG
>CAYQXT010000530.1:0-1990 GCA_964421365.1 uncultured Bacteroidaceae bacterium | reverse complement strand
GCATGCCGGATATTTCGATTGAACAAATTATAATTTCACTGAGCTATTTTGGTATCTTTATTTTAATGATTTCCAACGGTGTGGTGAGCTTCCCTTCGAGCCAAGTGCTTTATATTATCGCGGGATACTTCATATTTACTGGAGACTTATCCCTATTACCGGTAATTATTGTTGGCGCAATCGGGAACACTGTCGGTAATGTTATTCTCTATGAATTGGTACGCGCAAAAGGGGTTGGTTATATAGAAAAAATTGCAGTAAAACTATATCAAATACCAAAAGAAAAATTTGAAAGAAATCTTCAAAAAGTACAAATTGCATTTCAAAAAAAGGGGTCTTGGTTTGTGTTTGTCGGGAAACTGATTCCGGCGCTTAAGGTATTCGTTCCAATCCCAGCAGGACTCGCAAAAATGAATCGTGCGCTCTACGCAACGATAATTTTAATCGCATCAATAATATGGACATTCCCGTTTCTTGCTATCGGATTCTACTTCGGCAAAAGCTCAGACGTATTCGGTAAATATGCAATTGTACTTATATTTATCGCACTTGTTGTGCTTGCTGTTTTCTATAAATATATTAATAGTGAAAAAATATTAAGTAAGATTGAGGGGGTTGAGAAATAATTTACATACGTGGAAAACATCGTCACATCAATTGAAGCAATAATCATAGGAGTGGTAGTATCAACAATACTTGCTGTTTTTTTATTCTTACCAATCTTATACTCTCCTTTAATTATAAGAATTGTATTATTAAAAATAATAGCGATAAAATTTAGATTAAAATACAAAAGTAATTTTAAAGCTAATTTTTTTAATAACTCACCACAATTAAGCTTTAACATATTGGAAGGAAGAATTAATAGTGCTTATACCAAACTATGGGATTCCCAAAATAAAAACTATGCTGTTCATGGAGCAAGCAGGTGGGCAAGCAGAATTACAAAACTTGAAATAAACAATCAACAATTTAAATTAAAAGGTGGTATTACGAATACATATACACCATCTTATAAAATTAACAGGGTGTTGTCTGATATAAAATCAAACAAACCAGTCTCTATTTATACTAATGAAATCCAAAAAGAAGGTGGCGGTAGAAAATTTACCCTATTTATATTTCTTTCGTGGCTAATTATACTTTTATACATTGGTTTTGGGATTTCTAACATGTTAAATTAAAATAATTAAGCTTTATTTTTACCCCAAAACTTATATACCACCCATCCATACAAACCATACATCCCGAGCATGAGCCAGAGAGGAAAGCTGTCTATTTGTACTGAGGCGAAAGGGAGTGGTGAGTGAGATTGAGGTAATTAAAAAATTAAAATAAATTCCGGTCAACCGGGCAAGATTAGGGTCTGCTTGATGGCAATTGTTTTTTAGTATACTTAATAGAAAAAATGGTGATTATCAAAAATACAATAAAGAAAAATGGAGTGAGAACTACTCCTGATATTGGAGGATGTCCAGAGCCCATTATCCAAAATTGAGGATTTACCAAAAGAAACAAAGAAGCGATTAAGCTAGTATACAAAGAATACTTTTTAGGAATTTCACCACCAGACTGCAATAATCCTTTTATTTTTTTAACACCACTTCTCCATAAAAGATAAATAAGGAGTGGTATGTAGATAATAATCCCTGTATCACCATCAACAATATTAGTTTCGTCAAGAATTAACGCCAGTAATAGCACAAGAGAAGTAATTATCGCGTATTGAAGCGGTAGATAAGAAATTATTTTTTTCATTTTCATACAAAAAGCATACTACAGATTTCAACCCTTCTCAAGAGATAAAAAATGAGTCTTACTAACCAAGGCTCATTTGGAAAAGTTCGGCAACTGGATGACATTAGGATTTGTCCGTATATTTAACCTGTGTTATTTTTACCCCAAAACTTATATACCACCCATCCATACAAACCGTACATCCCGAGCATGAGCCAGAGAGGAAAGCTGTCTATTTGTACTGAGGCGAAAG
>CAYQXT010000529.1:0-1998 GCA_964421365.1 uncultured Bacteroidaceae bacterium | reverse complement strand
ATTCCCGTTCGCTTATGAAATTTTTATCCGAATTTAAAATATTAATGAGTCCAATATAAAAAGGTGAATTTGCATCAAAATCGGTCGGACGGCTTCATTAATCAATTGTAAATGAGCTGTCTATTTTACAGTTTTAATAAATCTATCCGCCCGACCAGTTTTTAGACCCAACTCATTAATTGATAGTAATAATGTTGCATTTGCGACTTAAATTCAACATATCTATCGTAATTTAATGGCGCTAAGTACATAACTCTATTTTTGACAAAAATAATGTTTTTTCTATTTTTTTCTATTTATAACTTTATATTTTTGTGTAGAGATTGCCGCTGATAAAGCTTTGCAAAAAACGACACAAAAGAGCGACCAATGGAAGCTCCTTTTGTGTCGTTTTTTGCAAGCCGGAACAAGACAACTACAAATGGAAAGCCCCTTTAGTTCTGCGCAGATTATCAATCTTAACAAAATTTAATTCTATTTAAAAAAACCTGAAATATAGATCTTAGGCATTTTTACGTTTGCGAAGTTTTTCTCAAATTCATTTAATATCATTCTTAGAAAATTCGAGAAAAGACTAGGAAAAGTTAATTCCGCATAAATATCAATTGAAATTATTTGAAAAACTTTCTTTTGAAAAGCACAAAATCTTTCTTTTAGATTTATCTAACAATAATGGTTAAAAAATAAAAAATATGATTAAAAACATAAAAAAAAAGTTAAAATCAAGCTACAAAAAATGTATTTTTGGCAAAGCAAATTTCATGGAGAAGCCATTTTCTTTTCCAGTAATTCTAAATTATAACGAAGTTAAAAAACATAAAGAAATATGACGAATATCACAAAAGACAATAATATCTTAATCTATTTTTATCCAAAATTTTAAAACAATGAATGTATCGAGACGTGATTTTTTGAAAAGCTCGGCCATTGTTGCAGCGGCTAGTACTGCCGGAATTCTTGTTCCGAAAGAAATACAGGCCAAAGCAAAAAAGGCAGAAGAAAATTGGCGCTGGGACAAAGCCGTTTGTCGATTTTGTGGTACCGGATGCGGCATCATGGTAGCCACTAAAAACGATCAGATTGTGGCCGTAAAAGGCGATCCGGCAGCACCTGTAAATAGAGGTCTAAATTGCATTAAAGGTTATTTTAATGCAAAAATAATGTATGGCGAAGATCGACTAAAAACCCCCCTGCTTCGCGTAGATGAAAACGGAAATTTCAGTAAAAACGGAAAATTCAAACCCGTTAGCTGGAAACGTGCTTTCGATGAAATGGAAAAATACATGCGTAAAGCAATCAAAGAACTAGGCCCAACAGGAATAGGAATTTTTGGTTCCGGCCAATATACCATTCAGGAAGGTTATGCCATGGCAAAACTTATAAAAGCAGGTTTCCGTTCTAATAATATAGACCCCAACGCCAGACACTGTATGGCTTCGGCTGTAGTTGGTTTTATCCAAACTTTTGGGATAGATGAACCTTCGGGTTGCTATGATGACATCGAATTAACGGATACCATCGTTTCGTGGGGAGCAAATATGTCAGAGATGCATCCTATATTATGGTCGCGCGTTACTAATCGCAAATTAACCAATCCTGACAAAGTAAAAATATTTAACCTAACCACCTATAATAATAGGACATCCGATTTGGCCGATGTGGAAATAATATTTAAACCCCATACTGATTTAGCTTTATGGAATTATCTCGCGCATGAAATTATATATAATCACCCCGAAGTTATCGACTGGGATTTCGTAAAAAAATATAATATTTTTGCTACCGGCCCAATTGACATTGGATATGGAATGCGCTTACCCGATCATCCAAAATTCACAGAAAAAGAACGCGAAACAGTAAAAAAAGAAGCGAAAAAAATAGTTTCTGAAGCTGAAGGAATAAGCCTTAAATACTTAGACTATCACACCGGCGATGAAATTGTAATGAATAGCCGAGCTTCGGCCATGAAACACTGGTCTATTTCCTTTGAGGAATTCA
>CAYQXT010000528.1:0-2004 GCA_964421365.1 uncultured Bacteroidaceae bacterium | reverse complement strand
TATCTCTCCCCAACCTTAAAGCTTAATTTAACTACTTTTACCGATTTTGCTCAGGTAGAGTCGGATAGAATACCCGTAAACCTTTCTCGTTTCAGTGTTTATTACCCCGAAAAAAGACAGTTTTTCCTCGAAGGTTCTGATTTATTTACCTACTATCTCGGCGACAGAAATCAAGCCTTTTACACCCGTGAAATAGGTATCGAAAGTGGAAAACAAGTTCCGATAATTGCTGGTGCACGGCTTTTTGGCAAGATAGGACAGAATAATATTGGCTTTCTGAATATTCAGGAAGGTGCCAGCGGCGCTATACCGGCAGCAAACAACACAGTATTGCGCTATAAACGCGATATTGGACAGCAATCTTATATCGGTGGGATTTTTACCAATGTTACAAATAGGCTTTCTTCCAATCAAGTACTTGGAGTAGATGCCACCTACCAATCAGCTACATTTCTGAAAGATAAGAATATAGATGTAAGTGCAAGAGCTACCAGCAGTTTTGAAAATTTTAAAGCATCCAAAAATGCATTAACATATCGGCTTTCAATTGATTATCCAAACGATTTGATCGATAATTTTATGGCAATAGGAAGTATGCAAAAAAATTTCAATCCAGAATTAGGCTACATACGTCGCAGCGATTATAATTCTTATTCCTGGTATTTCCGACTTGCCCCACGCTGGTTTACAAAATATGGGGTGAAACGGCTAAAATTAAAACCCTGGGGTTTTACAGTTTATCAAACACATTCTACCGGTGAATTAGAGAGTTTCAGCAACGAAACCCGTCCAATAGGAGCCATCTTTAAATCGGGCGAGCGTTTTGAAGTTAATTTTATACAGAATTACGACCGGATAGACCAAAATTTTGATCTCAGCGACCTGATTAGCATCCCGATTGGCAAATACATGATGTATAAGTACGAATTTCAGTTTGAAACCTATCAAGCACGTCGTTTGTGGGCTTTTTTACTCTATAATTGGGGCGATTTTTATACCGGAAGTATTCGCACTTTCGAGGGGGTTTTAGGCCTTAATGTAAACAAATATTTTAATATAAATAGCACTTATTCGCGTAATTGGCTCGATTTGCCTGAAGGAAAACTCATCACCAACGAACTTTCGGCCTACCTAAATTTGGCTTTTACCACTCGGCTTAATTTTACCCTTTTTTCGCAATATAATGATTTAGATCAAGTTATGCTCTATAATATTCGTCTACATTGGATTCCTCAAATTGGATCCGATTTTTATTTTGTTTATAATATTGGCTATAATGAACCAATCAAACAAATAGATTATATCAAACCACAAACTACCGATGCCGTGATGAAATTAGTTTACCGGATAACGTTCTAAGATTTTTCAAATAATTCTAGAATGGTATTCGTAATTAAAAATTTGTAATTATTTTAGGGCGCACGAGCGGGCTTTCCGCTTATACTCCCCTTACCTCAGCCCGCAAAACATCGGTAAAAAAGGAGTTCCGCTAATCGCTCCACTCTTTTTTACCGTGTTTTGCTGGGTTTCGGACTGCGGCGGGGTATCGCTTCAATCCCTTGCGCAACCGAATTTTGTAGCGAGTTTTGTGCTCTTAGCAAAGCTCTCGCTACAAAGAACTTTATGGATACATTGTAATTAACAATTATTTTGTATTTTTGCAGCGTGGCACTTAAGTAGTAAATTTAGAAGATTCTATTTTTACAGTTTTAATAAAGCTATACCTCCGACCGGTTTTTAGACAGAACTCATTAATACATAACAATGTATTACAATTTATAACTTTGTAATTTATCTACAATTAATGAATTTCCACCAAAAATAGGTTTAATCAGAAGAAAGCGCCTTTATTCATCAAAATAGCACAAAATAGCATTTGCCACGCCACGTGGTTCAGGTGGCAAAGCATACGGATTGTATTCGTACCGGCTGTTATAAGGTGATATATTCATGGTTTTGCCTTTTACTACTAAAGTACTACTTCCACCGGGGTCAAAGCCGAAG
>CAYQXT010000527.1:0-2010 GCA_964421365.1 uncultured Bacteroidaceae bacterium | reverse complement strand
GTAATAAACCCGGTCTCGATCAAAACACTTGGCATATATGTTTGATGTAAAACTACAAAGCCCGCCTGCTTTACACCTCTATTTTTTCTTTTTAAATTATTTGTGAATTTTGCTTGTATATTACTGGCTAACAGCAAACTTTCATCTAAGTATTCTTCTTGCATCAACGTCAATCCAATTACCGCTTCCGGTGAATTAGGATCAAATCCTGCATATTTTTCCTTGTAATTATCCTCTAAAAAAATTACCGAATTCTCTTGTTTTGCAACCTCAAAATTACGCTGATTGGCATGTAAACCCAAGACATAAGTTTCTGAACCAAAGGCCTGTGTATGATGAGCATTGCAATGTACAGATACAAATAAATCGGCATTTGCCTCATTGGCAATTTTACCTCTTTCTTTTAACTCAATAAAAACATCTTTATTTCTTGTATAAATAACATTTATATTTTTTTTCTGACTTAATAATTTTCCTGTCAGCAAAACGATATTCAATGCAATATTCTTTTCAAAATATTTTCCACTATTTTTCCCAGGATCCTTACCCCCATGCCCGGCATCTAAAACTATAGTGAATTTTTCTTGAGCAAACGATTTGTAAGGAATAATTGAAATATAAATTATGCATAGTATAAAAAGAACACTTCGTAAATTCAATATTTTTCTATTTGGTATTTTCATTGATTTTAAACCTCTATAAATTCTAATTTTAATTTAGACCACTTAAAAAATATATGTAAGTTTGTAACTTTAAAAATTAGGTCATTTTTTTTTACAAAAATACTATTTATAGCGTTGTATACAAATTTAAGATACATAGTTTTCTTCTTAATACTTTTTTGTTTTGGAATTAATTCGAGTTTTGCTCAAATTGATAAAAATGAAACTAATAGTAGTACACCAAATACTCCGTTAGATAGTTTAAAGATTATTAAGAAAATAGATTTGAATCTTTCTCAAAAAGACAGCACCAAAACGGATAGTGTACAAATTACTCCTGAGTTTTTAGCGGATAATATCATTCACAAGGCAAAAGATTATATATCTAATGACTTTGTCAATCAAACAGCTGAATTGTACAACGAAGCTGAGATATACTTTCAAGATATTGAACTTAAAGCAGGTAAAATAATTATTGATTATAAAAATAGCTTGGCTTATGCAACAGGTATTTATGATACTTTAGGAGATTATATTCAAAGACCCGAATTTAAGCAAGGAGCACAACAATCTGTTCAAGATTCATTAATCTACAATTTCAAAAATGAAAAAGCCATAATTTACCATTCAAGAACCGAACAACAAGGGCTTATCATAACTGGAGATATGACTAAAAAAGAAAATGATAGTACTTTTTATATCAACAAAGCTAAATTTACAACTTCCGAAAAAGAAAAGCCCGATTACTATATACAAACCTCTAATATAAAAGTTGTACCCAACAGTAAAATTGTAGGTGGATTTAGTAATTTAGTAATTGCCGATGTTCCCACTCCCTTAATTTTACCATTTTTTTATGCCCCTATTACCAAAGGAAGAGCATCAGGTTTTTTAATTCCAACCTGGGGTGAAAATAATAATCAAGGTTTTTTCTTGCAAAATGGAGGTTACTATTTTGCAATAAACGATTATGTTGATTTGGCTGTTCTCGCCGATATTTATACCAATGGCAGCTGGGGTATTAGAACAGAATCTAACTATGCGTTAAGGTATAAATTCACAGGTAATTTTAGTTTTCGTTATGAAAGCTTGATTAATAGTGAAAGAGGATTTCCTGATTATAGTAAATCCACTAACTTTTTTGTTAGGTGGACACATAGCCAATCTTCCCAATCTAACCCGAATTCTCGTTTTTCGGCATCGGTAAACTTTGGAAGCAGTAATTTCTTTACGCAATCATTGAACGAGTTAAGTTCACCTTATTATTTGGTAAACACCTTTAATTCATCTGTATCCTATTTTAAAAAATTCGTTGGCACTCCTTTTAATATGAATGCCTCATTTACGC
>CAYQXT010000526.1:0-2013 GCA_964421365.1 uncultured Bacteroidaceae bacterium | reverse complement strand
CAATAAAGATAAGAATTTTAGTTTGAATTCTACAAAACAAAATTTGTGCAATATTAAAGAATATTTCTTACTTTTAGCTATTATTTTAAATATTAGAAGTTTATGAAAAAATTGATTTCCATTAGTTTAGTACTTTTTTTATTTGTACAAAATTCTATTTTGGCACAAACAAAAAAATTAACAATCAAAGACGCAACAATTGGTCTTTGGAGGAATTTTGCAATTAAGGATTTTTCTGCCTTGAAATGGCGACCGGAAAGCTCAGATTTTACTTACGTAGAAAAATATTCTACTTTAATCCAAAAGAATGCGCTATCCGGTAAAAAAAATAATTTAATTGAAGTGAAGGAGCTTAATTCTATTTTAGAAAAGGCTTCTATTGACCCCTTAAGTTATTTTTACGAATATGATTGGTTCGGAAATGAAAAAATTGGTTTTCAGTCTGGTAAGTATTTTGTCACCTATAATCCTCTTAAAAAAAAGATTATAAAAAAATTTCTTTTAGACGAAAAAGCCGCTAATGTTCATTACAATGCTAAGGCCGATGCGGTTGCATTTACCATTAAAAATAATCTCTACCTTTCTTTTGGTGACAAAATTGCAGCAATTACAAAAGACATAAACCCCGGTATCGTGAATGGTGATGCTTACGTTCATCGTCAGGAATTTGGAATTAATAATGGTATATTCTGGTCGCCTGAAGGAAATTATGTGGCATTTTACCGTAAAGATGAGACCATGGTTAGCGATTATCCCCTTCTTAAAATCCATACCCGTCCGGCACACGATTCGCTCATTAAATATCCTATGGCTGGACAAACAAGCGAGCAGGTAACTTTGGGTGTATATGATCTAAAACAGAAATCCACGGTTTTTATGAAAACAGGTACTCCTAAAGACCATTTTCTGACAGCTATCACGTGGGAGCCTTCCGAAGGGCATCTTTATATAGGGATACTTAACCGGCATCAAAATCATCTTTGGTTAAATAAATACAACAGCAAAACAGGCGATTTAGTAAAAACACTGTTCGAGGAGAAAAACGACCGTTATGTAGAGCCCGAACATCCTCTTTATTTTGTACCAAATAAAAATCAATTTCTGTGGAATAGCCGGAAATCAGGTTTCAATCATCTATACCTATATAATACAGACGGAAAACTTTTAGCACAAATGACTAAAGGAAACTGGTTAGTTACTAATTTTCTTGGATTTGATACCAAAGGCCGGAATTTCTTTATTCAAACTACAAAAAAAAGTCCACTGGATAGAGACCTCTACGAAGTAAACTTAAAAACAAAAAATTTACTCAGACTGACTAAGGCCATTGCCTACCATTCAGGGTTTTATAATTCTTATTCTAACCTATTAATCGACAAGTATTCTAATACGGCAACACCCCGTAAAATAGATATTATCAATATAAATAAAAGGAAGACACAAAATATTCTCACGGCAGAAAATACTTTGACCGATTTTGATATGCCAGAAATGAAAATTGGAACTATTAAAGCCGCCGATGGGAAAACAGATCTATATTATCGTTTGATAAAACCAAGCAATTTCAATCCCAATAAAAAATACCCAGCCATAATTTATGTATATGGCGGGCCTCATGCCCAACTAATTACCGATACATGGCTAGGTGGAGCACGCTTGTGGCAGTATTATATGGCACAACATGGCTACGTAATGCTGACTGTGGATAACAGAGGTTCTGCTAACCGAGGCTTTGCGTTTGAAAGCATTATCCACCGCCAATTAGGCCAAAACGAAATGGCAGACCAGATGGAAGGCGTAAAACTACTCAAAACACTAGACTATGTTGATATGAATAAAATTGGCGTTCATGGATGGAGTTTTGGTGGTTTTATGACAACATCGCTTATGCTTAATCACAACGATGTATTTAAAGTTGGGGTTGCAGGTGGCCCTGTAATGGATTGGCACTATTACGAAGTGATGTATGGAGAGCGATATATGGATACTCCTCAGGAAAACCCTGAGGGTTAT
>CAYQXT010000525.1:0-2024 GCA_964421365.1 uncultured Bacteroidaceae bacterium | reverse complement strand
ATATTTTCTTTGTAAATGAGTATTCTGGAATATCCTGTTTCTATAATTTTTTGGCGTAATTCGTTGATACTTTTATCTATTTCTATTGCTTGTAGTTCGGTTCGGGGTACCATGCATTCTCTAATTTTGATGTTTGAGAAATCTAGGGCATTTTGAAATATTTTTATTTCGTTGTCGATTGTTTCTCCTTTAGCGGTATCTTCGTTGAGGTCTTCGACAAAATTATTTAAATCTATCTTTCCAAATGCAACTGCTTGCTTTCCTTTACTGATATCGACTTTGAAAATTGTTTTCACGAAAAGATTAGATAATGTTATGGTTATCTGTGCAATAGGATAAAATAAAAGGATAAAAAAGGTGACTGGAAGGGCGAAAATTTGAAGTGCATGGTTGGCATTATTTCTGAATACTGATTTGGGAAGAAATTCGGCAGTTACAAGTATTATGAGTGTGGATATGATGGTTTGTATTAATAGTATATATATTTCGTTTGTAAAGATTTTGGCGATAAGTGGTTCTAATTCTTTCCCCATGAAAATACCATAAATAACGAGTGCTATATTGTTGCCAATCAACATTGTGGCGATATATAGGGCTTCATTTTTGGTGAATATACTGAGAAGGCTGGCTTTTATGTTTTGCTCTTTTTTTTCGATTTCGAGTTGGAGACGGTTGGAGGCAATATAGGCTATTTCCATTCCGGAGAAAAAGGCTGAGAAAAGTAAGGAAATGAATATTATGAGTATCTCATTCATTTTCGTCTTTGTTTTGCTGCTTTATTCTGAGATTTCGTCGGAGTAAATACATAACAATTGCTATGGGTGTAAATATATAAAACATTTTGGCATTATTCCAATTTTGGTTGATGGTGTTTTGAATGGCAATGGCGAGGCTTAAAATAGCGATTATTATCCATGTGTATTCGAGTACTAAGGATGCTTTATTGCTTATTTTGCCCATGATTATTTTGTTTCTTTTTTAAGATTTACAATACCTGAAACGTCTTGAAAGCTGTATTCTGTAAAATCAAAATTTGAGACGAAACCTTTTGTTCCGGATATTTCAGTACCATCTTTTGTGGTTATCTTGACAAATTGTGTTGAATACATTTTTCGCTCTTTTTCGTCGGCGTACATTAGTTCGGAGGTGAGTTTATCACCGTTCGGATTTATCATTTCTACATTTTTACGGGCTTCCCAGAGTTTTTTGTTTTGGTGGTATATGGCGTAATCGGCTTTTAAGGTTGATTGTAAATTTCCGTCTTTATTATAAAAAAGGACTTTAAGTCCTTTTGGAAATTCGTTATATGGATTTTTTTTATCCCAACGAAACTGGTCGAGTTGTGGGGCAAATAAACGCATCTCCAGACGGCCATTTATAGTGTAGTTAACGACAATATTATCGGCAGATGCTGTGGGGCGTTTGTCGATGTCAGTGATTTTTTTTATTTGGTTAATGTCGTTTTCACAAGCATTTAAAAGAAACATAATTCCTGTAAAGAGAATTATGTTTCTTATTTTATAAAGTGTATTCATTTTCTTTATTTGAAAGAATCTTTTGGATGTAAAATATTTGGGCATCAAAATAATTATGTGCGTTGATACCTGCAACTTGTATTAGAAACGTGCTTTGGTTGAACGTTGAATCCAACATCCTACTTTTACCGTTTTACCTTCGGTAACTGAGTGCATAAATGCTTCTTCGTTGTTTGGAAAACGTGAAGTATAGGCAGCGATTAATTTATTAGCTTGATTGGCAACTGATGAATCGACTTGTTTTGCCTTCTTAAATTGGTCGACAGCAATCCAATAGACAGAATTTTGCTTGAAAGCATCTTTCCCGCATTCTTTTTTGCTATCGGCATAGAGAAGCCCAATAAGAATATAAGCTTGTCCAAAATCTGATTTTTCTTGTAGTGACTTTTCTGCATAGGTTCTTGCCTTTATTTTTTGGCCAATTTCTTTATAAGCAACTGCCATTTGATAAAAATATTTGGCTTTATCCTCGCTAATTTTGCACATATC
>CAYQXT010000524.1:0-2042 GCA_964421365.1 uncultured Bacteroidaceae bacterium | reverse complement strand
CATAATGATGTATTTACTGACTTCATCGTGGGCAATTTGTTCGGAAGCAGCTAGTATTCCCATGGCTAGGGTGAGGTCAAAGGCTGAGCCTTCTTTTCGTATATCGGCCGGTGCCATATTGATAACAATTTTACGGCCGGGAAGTTTATAACCACTAATTTTAAGTGCGCTTTCTATCCGCTGCTGGCTCTCACGAACGGCGCTATCGGCCAGACCAACCAAAAGAAAGTTAACGCCTAAGCTCACGCTTACTTCTACTGTGATGGTTACGGCTTCAACGCCAAATACTGAACTCCCGTAGGTTTTTATGAGCATGATTTAGATTTTTGTGTGTTCTTCGATAAAATGAATGAGGGAATGGATGACCTTGATGTGAATTTCTTGTATGCGGTCGGAATAGCCAAAATGTGCTACCCTGATCTCGACATCGGCTAATTGTGCTAATTTCCCGCCATCTTTCCCGGTGAGTGCTATCACTTTTATATTTTGTGTTTTAGCAGCTTCTGCTGCTTTCAGAATATTAGCTGAGTTTCCGCTGGTGCTAATGGCTAGAAGGCAATCGCCGGCTTGGCCTAGTGCTTCTACATAGCGCGAAAAAACAGAATCGTAGCCATAGTCGTTTGCTGTGCAGCTTATGTGCGTAGGGTCGGAAATAGCAAGGGCTGCCATAGCTTTGCGCGACTCGCGAAACCGGCCGCTGAGTTCTTCTGCAAAGTGCATGGCATCACTCATAGAACCTCCATTGCCACAGCTTATTATCTTGTTTCCGGCTTGTAAAGATTCGACCATTAGCTGTCCTGCTTTTGCTATATTTTCCAGATTGGCAGGATGCCCGATAAATTCTTGTAATACTGTCGAGGCCTCCAGAAAATCTGCCTTTATGCTTTGTGTCATTTGGATATGCTCTTTAAAGGTCAAAAGTAGGAAAAATGGCAGAATTTTATATTATTATCTTGTAAAAACTTTATTTTTTTGTCTTAATTTCAGCTAATACTCTAAAATCATCGTATGAATATTCTGTGAAAATACGAATACATGGCGAATAAAATTAGGGTATAGCTTTTTTTATTATATTATGACAGTCTCAGCGTTGTCAAGCCCAAAAAAGGTTGTAAATTTGTACCATAGAAAGAATGCTAAGTCATGGAAAATCAAAATATACAAGAAGACGATTACATTGTCATTCCCAATCCTATTTACGATGTGGTTTTTCGGTATTTGATGTAGGATTATGAAAGTACATTATCGTTTAATTCCTATTTTTATTTTAAATTTTAAGATAAAAGATGAAATAAGCGATTTGATGATAAAAACGCGCCAAATAAAAACCGGCATATTTACCGACAGAGAGTTAAAAACAAAGAATGAATTTATCGACCATTTGATTTATGAGTTATATGTAGTGCAATTGCCTTATTTAGAAGAGATAGATGAAAGTTCCATAGAAAAAGATGAATACAAATGGAATTTATATGCTCTTTTAAAATTGTTTGACCAAAAGGCAAAAAAGATAGATAATGAGTATCGTTTACGACTATTTCGTAAGATTTTTCCTGATTTTCTTGAACGAATCATCAAACGTCTTCAATCGGCTGACATTGATAATCCTGATTTAGAGAAGCAAATGCAGGCCGAAGACAATTATTTAAAATCTTTACAAAGAAGAGATAATAAAATAAGCTGGTTGTTGTTGAATAAGAAACAAATAGAAAATGAGTTAGAGGAAAAGGATAAAATGATAGTAGATATTGCCCGAACAATGAAAGAAAATAACATTCCTCTTTAGATAATTATAGAGCAAACAAAATTATCTAAAGAAGAAATTGAAAAATTGTAAATTTTCTTCAACAGAGTAATGTTCCGGCTTGTTTATTATAAAATGGTAGGCACACGATTACCTTAATTTTTTTATTTTTTAGTCGTAAATTTACAATTTACTTATTATTAGTGAATTGTAGCGTTTTTTGTTTACTGTATCTTGTTGATTTATCTATTTTCATATCCTTCATCGGGGGGTAAATTTGGCTTTTTAGAGGCGCCTA
>CAYQXT010000523.1:0-2046 GCA_964421365.1 uncultured Bacteroidaceae bacterium | reverse complement strand
AACTGCTCCGGTTGCGCAACGCTGTATGGTGTTCCTGTTTTATCCGTAAATGCAACCCAGTATTTATTGGCGGCGACCTGGGTTTGAGCGAATAGGTAGCTTGGGAAAAGAATAAGGACAAAAAGTATATTTTTGATTTTTTTCATATTTTAATAGATAAAATTTTAATGGGCCAAATTTAATAAAATTAAATGATTCTTTTACTAAAATCACTATGAAATCACCGAAAAAAAAATTGTTATTTCATTTCCAATCAAAATATTACAAAAATATGCATAAAAATACGATACTGATTCGGTATTATTTATTCTGTTTCCTGAAAAATTCCTGTGGATTATTAATGTAATTCATTGGGTCTTCCGAAGCCGGTAATTTTTTATCTAAATATTCCAGTTCCTGATTTTCTTTTTCATCGGGGCTTTGTACCTCTAATTTGGCTAATTGTGCTTTAATTTTACGAATTTTTGAATTTACTTTTTGTAAATCTTCCACGCTCTTTTTTTGTTCTTTAGATAGTTTAAAGACTTGTTCCTGTAGTCTGAGTTCTATTTCCAGACTATCTATTTCTAGCTCTATAGGTAATTTTCCGTTTTTATATATTTCTTTCTTTTTTAGATGATTACCATCATCGTAATAGGTCCAGATACCATCGCGTAAACCTTTAACATAATGTCCTTTGGTATCATAACTTCCATTCTGATAATAGAGATAAAAAAGGCCGTTTTTTTGATTATTTTTATATCGGGCTTCCATTCTTACTTTTCCGTTGGGATAGAATTGTCGCCATAAGCCCTCTTTTTTGTCGTTTTTCCAATCCAGAATTTCCAAAATTTGTTTATCCGGATAAAAAATCTTACTGCGGCCATTTTTCTGCCCTTTTTTATAGTTATATTCTGCTGCAATATTATCATTTGGGTAAAAATAATTCCAGATAGAATCTCTGTTTCTTCCCAGATAGAAGCCTTTGGCAAGCAGCGATGTGTCCTGGTTATAAAGTTCGGCTGAAGCATAGCCTTGGGCATCATAGTTCAGATGTGCTTTTCGGGCGCCATTTTCATGGTAGCGCCAATAATTACCAAAAGGTTTGCCATTTTTGAAAAATACGATGTAAGCCGGCTGGCCATTGTCATAAAATTTTATCCAAAGTCCTGTTTTTTGCCTTTGTGAGTTCGTTTTATTCAGATTTTGAAGCTCTTCTTTACTAAATTTGGCCAAATCGCGTTGAGCTTGAGTTTTTGTGGTGTTTATATTTTGAGTAGCAGGCATTAAAAGGCTTCGGTAATTATCCGTAGTATCCCCATAGATTTTGGCAATATAATCGTAATAAAAAACTGCATCCTCTTTATTTTTAGTAGAATACAAGGAGTCGGCTCTATCAGTAGCTCTTTTTTTGAGGCTGTCGAGTGTGGGGGCGAATACCGAAGAACAAGCCTCTTTTTTGTCTCTATTTTTGGCTCTTACGGCATAGGCAAGTGCCTGATTAAGGTATTTAACTTTATGTGTTTGAGAAAATTCGGAGACAGTTAATTGGGTAATAAAATAGTATGGATAGGCATTTTTAGTATCTTTTCTCGCTATGATTTTTGCTTTTTCGAGCGTTTTATGGTAATCGCTCTTTTTTGCCATTTTGCTCAGACTTTTTACCTCATCGCATTGCGCAAAAATAGAAGATACAAAAAATGAAATTGCCGTAAATAAGAGAATTATCTTTTTCATTTTATATATTTTTGCTGAATTCAAGCTGCAAATGCAACTTTATTATTAATTAATATTCCAAATTTAGATAAAAATTCAATAGGTGAAAGAAAATTTAGTTTTTTTCTTGGTCTATTATTAAATTTGTGTTGTACATAATCCAACTTGAGTTTCCTCAAAAAACGAATTGAGTAATCTGTAATTCACTGATATTCAGCTGGAAAATACTTTTTAGAAGTAAGAGTTTGTTTTTTTTTATTTACGAATTAAAAATTCCTTAAAAATGGAGTCCAATAACTATCTTTGTAGCTAAAAACAAACCAAAACAGTCAATGATGGACTCCAATGCAA
>CAYQXT010000522.1:0-2054 GCA_964421365.1 uncultured Bacteroidaceae bacterium | reverse complement strand
GCTTGCCGATACGCAGTTCCATAGCCTTCACCCTTATAGCCAATTTGGTGAGAAAAAGCAAAATATGCAGGTCTCAATAGACGAACAAGTGCGCTTAAAGAAAGATAAATACTTGTTGATAACTAAGTTGTTAGTCTTAAATGACAGCAATACAGAGAGCAAAAATTGGCGTTTACTTATTAGCGTTCCCAAAGATTCTTTGTGTAAGGAATTTCACTATGGAGAGCGGCTTTTTTTGTCTGCGCAAATTAAGCCGGTTAAGAATTATGGTAATCCCAATGAATTTGATTACCGAAAATACCTTCTTCAAAAAAAGATAGTCGCCAAAGCATGGGTGACTGATGACCATATTTTACGACTTGAAGGTTTTAAAGGGAGCCGGCTAAAGCAGCTAAGTCTGAATGTAAGGCATTACCTTTTAAATAAATATAGCGATTTTGGAATAAAAGGACAAAATCTGGCTATTCTTTCTGCGCTGAGTTTAGGCTATAAAGCAGGTTTGGAGCGAGAGACCAAAAATCTTTTTGCTCATACCGGAGCTATGCATGTTTTGGCGGTATCCGGGCTACACGTAGGGATAATTTTTAGTATTCTGGTCGGTTTGTTAAGGTATATTCCGGCTAAACTTCGTTTGAAAATTCAATTTCCGCTCTTGTTGGCGGGTGTATGGATTTTTGCCCTGATTAGCGGACTATCTGTCAGTGTAGCAAGAGCATCCTTAATGTTTAGCTTTGTGGCTCTGGCCGAGAGTTTAAGGCGAAATACCAGTATTTACAATTCTGTATTTTTGGCTGCCACTTTTCAATTTCTGGTTAATCCTATGGTTATTTATGACGTTGGTTTTCAGCTTTCTTATATTGCTGTTTTGAGTATTATCTGGCTTCAACCACAAATTGCAGGTATACTAAACATTAAGAATAAAGTTCTAAAATTAATTTGGGAGTTAACGGCTGTATCCATAGCAGCTATGCTCGGAACAACGCCTATTGGTTTGTATTATTTTCATCAGTTTCCAAATTATTTTATCCTCTCTAATTTGATTGTTGTCCCGCTTGTTGGCTCGGTAATAATGCCTCTTGCTATTGTTTTTTTGAGTTTTTCGTGGCTGCCGATAATTGCTAAAATTGTAGGCTTTTTCCTTAATTTGAGCATTAGTTTTTTATTCCTGTCTGTCAGGATAATAGATAGCTTTCCATTTTCTGTTATACAGAATATCTCCTTTAGTTTCTGGGAGATATTCTTTAGTGCCGGGATACTACTTAATTTTATCCTTTTTTTTATGAAAAAGCATTTCAAATATTTAAAAACAGGGCTGATAATCACTTCTATATATCTTAGTCTTTTATTTTTTATTCGACTTAACGGTATTAATCAAAAGGCTTTTATTATTTATAATTCTCCGGGAAGTACCACTCTCCAGCTTATTGACAAAAGATATGCAATGAATTATAGCAATACCGACAGTAGTCATATTCGTTTTATCCAGCAGTTATTTCAAAAAACGGAGATGCAAATGCACACGTCTTATCAAAAGCAATTTGCAGTTTCTGAAAAACCATTTTTTCGTTTTGATAAATACTTGGTTGGCGTACTCAACAACAAAAAATGGAAGGGATTGAGAACAAAAGTTAGGTTACATATAAATATTCTTGTTTTGGGCGGTAAAAATAAAATAAGTATTGCAGAATTAAGTAAACTTTTCCTATTCAAAAAAATTGTTTTAGATGCCTCCGTAAAACAATATCAACGGAAAAAATGGATGCAAGAAGCACAGGAAAAGAAAATTGCAATTTATGATGTTAAAAATCAGGGAGCTTTTGTATTAAGGGAATAACCGATTAATAATTATGGATGAGTCCAGTATAAAAAGGTGAATTTGCATCGAAATCGGTCGGACGGCTTCATTAATCAATTGTAAGTGAGCTGTCTATTTATACAGTTTTAATAAATCTATCCGTTCGATCAGTTTTTAGACCGAACTCATGGATGATTAATTACTAATCATTGTTGTCCGATAAAAATTTAAAAATAAAAAAAGTGAGGTTTGAATAATC
>CAYQXT010000521.1:0-2061 GCA_964421365.1 uncultured Bacteroidaceae bacterium | reverse complement strand
GGCTTGCTTATGCCGAAGAAGCAGATTTGTTAAATGTTGCTTTGTTTGGTTGCACAGCAAAAACGTGGCGAGATGCAAACCCCGAACACGCAAAACAAAACCTAAACATAAGAGATTTTGCAAGTATCAATGAATTAGCTGTTTTATCAAACTTAGAAACAGCAAATGCACAATTAATAAAACAAGAAATATTAAAAAAAATACGTTTTGAACAACTTCAAGAAATTGCACAATATCAACTTAAAATAATGAATAATACAAATTTAACAAAATCAATAAGAAACTGATAAACAAAACTTATATTGAAAAACAAAAACGAATAGAAAAAAAATAAAACCACCGCCACCAGCCTGTACACGATACAGGCAATGTGATCGAATAAAAAATCAAAAAAAATGTAAATAAATTTATCAAAAATACCTATTTTTTTGCTTTATTTTTTGGAAAATGTCTTAAATTGTAAAAAAAAACGAAATATGTTAGGAATACAATTTATCAAATTTAGCCCTACGACTTATGTTATTCATTACAAACATGGAAAAGTAAAGCGCGAAGGAAAAGGACTGGCTTTTTACTATTATGCACCCAGTTCTTCGATAGTTGCTATTCCATCAGGTACAAATGATGCCGCTTTCTTTTTCAATGAAAGCACTAGCGATTTTCAACAGCTTAGTATTCAGGGAGTAATTACCTATAAAGTGGATAACCCTAAAATGCTGGCGGAAATGCTTGATTTTTCGGTAGATGCATTAGGCGAATATAAATCAGAAGATTTTCAAAAAGTAACAGATCGTCTTATAAACGAGGCACATACTTCTATAATTAATTTAATTCAAAGTCTTGAGCTTAAAGATTCGGTAAAAAAAGCCAAAGAGATTGCCAAAGAGATATTTATTGGATTAGAAGCATCCGAAACGCTTAAATCACTTGGAGTCTCGCCTTTGGGTGTTAATGTTCAGGCTATTAAGCCTACGGCAGAAATGTCGAGAGCCTTAGAAACTTCCACAAGAGAATTGCTTCAAAAAGAGGCAGATAAAGCCATTTACGACCGCCGGAATTTTGCCGTTGAGCAAGAGAAGAAAATCAAGCAGAGCGAAATGGATACAGAAATTGCCGTAGAAGAAAAACGGAAGGAAATTTCGGAAAAACGCATGGATACGGAATTGATGGAGCAGGAAAATCGACAAATGCAGCGTGATAAACAATTGGATGCAGATATAGATTTTGAAGGTAAGAAACAAAATCTTATTGATTTGCAGACTTCTAACGAGAGGAAACAAGCCGATGCCGATGCTTATCGTCTTGATAAAGTGATAAGTATTTACAAATCGGTAGATTGGAAAGTACTCTCGCTTATAATGAAAGGGAAGGGCACTTCGGCAGAAAATATATCAATGGCTTTTAGGGAGTTAGCAGAAAATGCCGAAAAAATTAACCACTTAAATATCAGTCCTGATTTACTGAATACCTTAATGCAACAATCTGAAACCCAATATGAAGATTGAAAATATCGTTGTCATACGGAGTGAAACTCGCTTAGAACAGTTAGAAAAGCGATTTAATACTAAAGCGCAGGCAAAATTTTATATTAAACGTAAAAAAGAAATTTTTGAAGCAGAGAAAGAAGTTCAAGCATCCAGTCTGAAAAAAAGTCGTAAGAAATCGAAAACTATTGAAAATAAGGATTTTGATGAATATGAAAAAGAACACAACAAAACACTAACTGTTATAGAGAGTGTTAAAAAAAAGGTAGTCAAAGATTTCAGGATAAAAGAAGTTTTACAGAAAGATTTACCTTATCATATTTTTTCTGAAAAAGATTTAGTGTTGGTTATCGGGCAAGATGGATTAGTGGCCAATTCGGCAAAATATGTGGGGTATTTGCCGATTATTGCTATTAATCCCCTGCCCGAAATTTTTGATGGCGTTTTGTTGCCTTTTGGCTTAGCTGATTTTGAGCATGCCATAAATCAGGTAATGACCGGAGTTTATGATCATGAAAATATCACGATGGCTAAGGTTACACTTGATGATGGCCAGAGTTTGCTGGCTTTCAATGAT
>CAYQXT010000520.1:0-2075 GCA_964421365.1 uncultured Bacteroidaceae bacterium | reverse complement strand
ACATTCTATTCCTGCCGAATATAGAGACAAACAAGACAAATATGTTGATTTAGTAATAAATGAAATGTTGCCGGCGGTGGCTGCCGAGAATTTGGCCGATTATATTGATGTCTTTTGTGATAAAGGCTTTTTTACCGTAAAAGAGACTAACAGAATACTCGAAGCCGGCGCGAAATACGGATTACGGGCTAAAATACATGCCAATGAACTGGATTTTTCCGGTGGAATTCAGGTGGGAGTTAAGCATGATGCACTTTCTGTTGACCATCTGGAATTTGTTGGGGAGGCTGAAATAGAAAGCTTGCTGCAAAGCGAAACCATGCCCACAATTCTGCCCGGAGCAGCCTTTTTTCTTAATATGCGGTATGCGCCGGCACGCCAAATGATTGATGCCGGTTTACCGGTGGCTTTAGCCTCTGATTTTAATCCGGGTTCAGCGCCTTCGGGAAATATGAAATTAATCATGTCTATGGGGTGCATTAACTATAAAATGACGCCCGAAGAAGTTATCAATGCAACAACTATTAATACGGCTTATGCCATGGGTTTAGAAAAAAAAGTGGGTAGCATAGCAAAGGGGAAATTGGCGAATGTGTTTATTACTAAAGAAATTCCAAGTATTGAATTTATGCCCTATGCTTACGGTTCTGATTTAATTGATACAGTAATCATAAAAGGAAGGATTATTCATGCTAATTAGCTTATCTGAACTTTGCGACTTTGCGAGAAAAACAACTTTAAATAGATAAATAATGCAAAAAATCATTGAATGTGTTCCTAATTTCAGCGAAGGGAATAATCTGAACATAATTAATCAGATTACAGCCCAAATAGAGGCTGTAGAAGGTGTTAAATTATTGGATGTTGACCCCGGGAAAAGCACCAATCGCACAGTGGTAACTTTGGTGGGAAATCCCGATGCCGTTATAGAAGCGGCTTATCTGGCCATAAAAAAAGCCAGCGAAATAATTGACATGAGCAAGCACCACGGCGAGCATCCGCGTATGGGAGCTACCGATGTTTGTCCTTTGGTGCCGGTAGCAAACATCAGCATGGAAGAAACGGTAGAATATGCCCGTAAATTAGCAAAACGTGTGGGCGAAGAACTGAATATCCCGGTTTATTGCTACGAATTTGCTGCATTTGAACCCAAGCGCCGCAATTTAGCGACTATTCGTGCCGGTGAGTACGAAGGTTTAAAAGATAAACTCAAAGACCCTGGATGGAAACCGGATTTTGGAAAGGACGAATTTAATGCTCAAGCCGGAGCTACGGTTATTGGCGCTCGTAATTTCTTGGTAGCCTATAATTTCAATCTGAATACCACGTCTACACGTCGGGCAAATGCCATTGCCTTTGATGTTCGCGAGGCCGGAAGAAGCAAGCGAGAAGGAAATCCTGTTACTGGAAAGATTATAAAAGATGCAAACGGAAAGCCGGTGCGTATCCCCGGAACCCTAAAAGGGACTAAAGCAATAGGTTGGTATATAGAAGAATATGGAGTTGCTCAAATTTCTATGAATATAACCGACATCAATCAAACACCAGTACATGTTGCTTTTGAGGAAGTCTCTAAAAAAGCGGCAGAACGCGGAATCCGTGTAACTGGTTCTGAATTAGTAGGCTTGATTCCCAAGAAAGCGCTTATTGATGCTGGAAAATATTTTCTACGTAAGCAAGAGCGTTCCGTAGGTCTGCACGAATCTGAAATTATCAAAATTGCCGTAAAATCACTTGGTTTAGCAGAATTAAAACCCTTTGAACCCTGTAAGCGGGTCATTGAATACTTGTTGGAAGATGAAAGTAAAAGTCCGCTAATTCGCATGACTCTAAAAGGTTTTGCCAACGAAACAGCTTCTGAATCACCTGCCCCAGGAGGAGGTTCTATCTCTGCCTATATGGGTGCTTTGGGCGTTTCTCTGGGTACAATGGTAGCCAATCTTTCATCGCATAAACGCGGCTGGGATGAGCGTTGGGAAGAATTTTCCAACTGGGCTGAAAAAGGACAGTTTTTTAAGGATGAATTGCTCAAAATGGTGGATGAGGATACCAATGCTTTTAATAAGATTATGGAA
>CAYQXT010000519.1:0-2078 GCA_964421365.1 uncultured Bacteroidaceae bacterium | reverse complement strand
AAATGTAACCTTGTATTTTTCATTTGAATTGTTTGCTGTTTTTTCTTTAGAAAAAAACACGTAAAACAAAAGGTTTATAAAAACAAAAGGTAATATCCCATAGAGTATCGTTTTTACAAAAATTTGTAATTCTAGCTGATTGTATAAATAATAACTTAAGCCAGCTATGCAGATTAGCATTATAAAAAATCCATAACGCAACTTTCGTATGACTATATAAGATAGTCCACACCCCAATATAAAATAACCTATCCAAATTAATTGTACTTGTTCCATGATGTTAGATTTTAAAAATTATATTCCTATTGAACTTGACCTAATAGCTACCTTTATACCTTTTTTGAGTTTTTTAAATGCTTTAAATGCCAATTGTGCTGTGCTGATTGGAATCGTTGGAATGTTTATACCTGTTTTCCCCAATAGTTTAAAAGCTACTGCTCTTTGATTTGTAGGCAACCCTACAAGCATGGCATAAAATTTCTTTGGGTCTTTTTTAAACATTTTTTTTGCCTTATAGCTTTCTACAAAGTTTCTGTCGTAATTAAAAATTCTGTCAAAGGTTTTTTCGGAATTTTTAAAAAACTCATCTCTATTAAACCCCTGTTTTACTTTTTTCCCATTAAGTATGGTTTCGGATTCCTTAAACTTTGCGCCTGGCGAAAGGCTGTAGGTATTGGTTGCATCTCTTCTGCTTACGATTATATGCACATGGGTCTGTAAGCCTTCTTTTTTCATCCCTACTTTGAGCAATTTCCCATGTACCTTATGTGGTGCATCTTCAATAAGTTTATTTATTTTACGCTCAATTCTTTTTACATTTCCTTTGATTTCTCCATTTCTTACTTTGACGATATCGTATCGTAGTTTGGCAATCTCATTCCTATATGGAGCATTCTGTTCTATCTTTTTTTCAAAACCTCGAAAGGTGCGTTCATGTTCAATCTTGGCAAAATATTTTATATCATCTATGGTAACCTCTTTGTCACGGTAAAATGATTTTGTATATGTTTTCATCAGCTCTCTTGTATATGCCCGTAAAAGGGAAGGGTCATTATTTATATGCTTTAGTTCTTTTGGACTTGGACTTACCACAATGGAATAAAATTTGGGTTCACTCTTTTTGAGTTTGGCAGTATTACCGTCGATTTCAGAGATGACTTTTTCAGGAGCGACGTTATTATTATACTGGTCAAAAAAATGTTCTTGTAATTCTGGATATTTTTCCTCATTCTCCTTTTCTAAATAGTTTACAAAATCAGTGACACTACTATTATAAGTAGCTCCTATTTGTTGTTTTGTAATTGCAATATACATTAGTCTAATTTTTTTAGTATTCTTTTAAATCTCTCTAATTCTCCTTCAGTGAGTTCTAATTTGAAATAGTTCTTTCCAAAATTATTTTTTACTAGATTTACGTTTTCCAGTACATACTGAAAATCACCTTTGACTGAAATTAATTTGGACTGCAATCGTTCATATCTAATTTTGGGCACTGTGATTTTGATTTCTTTTTTTTCTTTTGATGGTTTGTCTATAAATTTCTTTTCTACCATTTCTGGTTCTTCATCAATGAGTTTTTCTTCAAATAGAGATTGCAACATTATCGTGGTGGGTTCTGTTTGGTTCTTTTCTATATTTCGCATGATAGCTATATTGGCTTCTGTTCGTTTTCTGTTTTTTAATATTTCTTGTATAACACTTTTTGTAAACCTTTCGGAAGGAACAAAGCCATGCCACTCGAAAAAATTCATAATTGTATCTAAGGATTCAGAATACGTTTTACTAATCTTCTTGGAAAATTGTTTAAACCTTTTTGCTGTATTCCTTTTAAATCGTATTGTATAAAACCTTTCCATTTCTCTTAATTTTACTGTCAATGGGTCAACTTTTTTGCCTGTTTATAGGGCTTACCGAAGGATTTGACCCATTTTGAATTATTACTTAAATCTTACTTTTATGTTCAACTTATTGTTTATCAGTCTTTTGCAAAGCAAAATGAATATGTAGCGTCGCTTTAGCGCGCTACCCTCTTGCTATTCCATTTTGACCCCAAAAAGTCAAAATTTTCATACCTTTAA
>CAYQXT010000518.1:0-2083 GCA_964421365.1 uncultured Bacteroidaceae bacterium | reverse complement strand
TTATGAAGATAGTTGTCTTAGATTACCTGATTTTTATATGCATCCAATATTTCAAAAGAATTAAATTCAGATTTATCTACCACCCGAGGTATGGCCGCTTTTATGTTCGATTATAAAAAATTATCAGCCCAACAAAAAAGAATCGAATTCAACAAAATTATTAGAAAAACACTCACTTATAATCCGTCATTTAAAGGCACTTGGTATAGTTGGCAGCTTAGCCATTTTTCTAAAACATGGGGAGAAAAGCCGGGACGGGTACTAGGAGCTTTTCTGAATAATAATAATAAAGTACTTGAAATTTATGACAGTCTGGACATAGGCGGAATAAAAGAAACTAAGGGTTATCACCTGATGATGAAAAGCAAGCGGGAAAAAATATTTGAGCCTTACCGGGATTATAAGATTAATGTTCTGGAAACAACATTGGCCTATCCGATTGTTAATAATGGGAGTTTTGCCGGAATCGTTGGAATAGATATTGATTTAAAACATTTTCAGGATATAGCTCAAAAAATAAAATTATATAAAACCGGTTATGCCTTTATCCTATCCAATAAAGGTCGCTATGTTTATCACCCGCAAAAACAAGTTATAGACAGTACTTTTGCACTTATTAACCCAGCGGAGGACAAGGAATTTGAAATTTCGAAAAAAATTCAGGAAGGAAAAGAAATTCAGTTTTATGGCATATATTCAGGAAGCAACGATGGCATACTTGCTTTTTTTACCCCCATAAAAATTGGTAATACCGGAACTCCTTGGTCACTTGGCGTTCTGGTTTTCATGAACGAAGTCATGGCAAAATCCAATATAATTATTCGTAATACACTGATTACAGGCATACTGGGCTTAGCTATTTTATTGATCATTCTGCTTACAGTTACAAACTATGCCTTTCGGTCTATAAACAAAGGAATTATGTTTGCAAAAAAAATAAGCGAAGGGGATTTAACTGCCAAATTAAAAATTAATTCAAAAGACGAAATGGGCGAGCTATCGAAGGCTCTAAACATTATGATTAAGCATTTTAAAGAAATGATTCTGGACATGAGAAAAAGTGCCTTGCAAATGGAAGAGTTCGCCGAAGAAATTAATGCCAGTACCCAAGATTATGAATTAATAGCAGACAGACAGAAGCAATCTGCCGAACTTATAGGAGACTCAATAAATAACATCTCCACAAATATTGAACTATCGCATAACAACACCGTATCGACAGAAATGATTGCAAAAAATGCCATGAAAAAGCTAAATGAGGGAAATAAATTAGTGGGCGATACCATAAAATCTATGAACGAAATAGCTAATCACATCTCCATTATTGGTGAAATAGCCGAACGAACAGACATTCTGGCTATAAATGCATCCATTGAGGCCTCGCGAGCAGGTGATGCAGGAAAAGGCTTTTCGGTTGTAGCTCAGGAAGTGCGCCAGCTTTCAGAGCAAAGCTCTAAGGCAGCCAATCAGATTAACGAAATAAGTCTGCAAGGTGTTTCTATTAGTGCTAGTACTGGCGAAATGATTAACCAATTATATCCTGAAATGGAGAAAACAGCCACACTAATAAAAGAAATAGCGCATTCGAGTTACGACCAAACAAAAGAGATACAAGAGATTGTTCATACTTTAGAAAACTTTAGCACAATTTCTGAGGAAAATCTGAGTATGGCCAAAAAAATGGGACATAGTGCCGAGAGCTTTCAGGAATTATCCCTTAAACTGAATTCTATTATTCGGAAATTTAAAATATAGCAAATTTTAAAGCCCGCTTGCAACTCCAATCATTTGTTTAGGGTTATTATATCGGAGTTCAGTTTGATAATTTAATCAATTCACAATTAATTCCTATCTTTGCATGTTTTTTTAAAAAAGAGTATGAAAAAAGAAAAATTTATGCAGCGGGCAATCCAATTGTCCATAGAAAATATTGATAAAGGCGGAGGCCCTTTTGGTGCTATAATTGTACGCGATGGCAAAATTATTGCTGAAGCAACCAATAATGTAACCCTTGAGCACGACCCAACTGCTCATGCCGAGGTAAATGCTATTCGCTCAGCTGCTGTGAAATTACAAACTCACG
>CAYQXT010000517.1:0-2089 GCA_964421365.1 uncultured Bacteroidaceae bacterium | reverse complement strand
TTACACTGGATGAAATCTCTCGTTTATTGCAGATGCGAGAAAACCCGGCGCGTGCGAAAAAGAATGTTCGTTTGCTTACGCAAAATAAGCTGAACGAAGTTGAGCAACGTTTGCAGTCGTTAACCACCTTGCACAAGGAGCTGACGCTGCTGGTAAATTTATGTACTGGTTCAAAAGATGGTTGTCCGATTATTGATGATATTAATCGGTAAAAAATAAAATTTGAGTAAAAATAAAGGGGCAAGCGCCCCTTTATTTTTGGTAATTAGTATTTGAGACTATTATTTTATTTCAGTCATTTTGGTTATGAGAATCGGTGTGCTCGGAACGTCCTTGCCAAATGATCCGCCAGCACCAGTGGGAACGCGAGAAATTGCCCCGGCTATATTTTGACCTTCTACAATTTTACCAAAAACAGTATATCCCCAGCCGCGCGAGGTTTTGCCAGAGTGATCTAAAAAGGCATTGTCAGCCGTGTTGATGAAAAACTGATTGGTTGCAGAATGCGGAGCGTTTGTTCGCGCCATGGCAACTGTATATTTGAGGTTTTTTAAACCGTTGTCAGCTTCATTTTTAATTGGATCTTTAGTCGCAGTTTTTTTATAGTCAGGAGTAAACCCGCCACCTTGATTCATAAAGTTTTTAATTACGCGGTGAAAAATTGTTCCGTCATAAGCGCCGGAGTTTACGTAGCTTAAAAAGTTAGCAACAGATACAGGGGCTTTGTCAGGATAAAGCTCGATTACCATTGTGCCCTTACTGGTTTCCATTTTAACTTTTGGATTATCGGCGCTGGCTATTTGAACTTGGAATGCTAACGCAATGGTGGTGATACTGAGTAGTAATTTTTTTAGTGTCATAATTAGGATTCTGGGTGTTTTTATGTGTGGGGGAATTTAACTTAATTTTTCGAGTTTGTCAGCTTTTTTGAGGCGGGTTTGACTGGGATTAGCTGAATGATCTTTATTTTGGTGGATTTATCTGACATTAAAGAAACCGTTGCCAATGCCTTGATTTAAAAATGTGGAATATTCTGCTCTGAAGCCCCGGAACGAGTATCAAAATATCCGGGTAAAGAAATCTTTTGTTGTGTTTAGATTTTTACATGTCTCATTTTACTGAGATTCTGGAGGTTTCATTCATTGCCTATATCATGAGATAATAGTAGAGTTTTCTTAAAACCTGCAACAGTTTCCCTGTTTATTATATGAGCAGCTAACGAGAATAGGAATTTCAAATATGGCTATAGATCAACTCAAGGCATTTTTATTAAAAATGCAATCTGAACCTGCACTTAAAAATGAAGTGCTCGAAAAATCAACTGCAGATGATGTTGCACGAGTAGCACTAAAGCTTGGTTTTGAGTTTTCAGGCGATGAATTATTGAGAATGTCAGGTAAAAAAGTTGGCAAGGTTACTGTTATAAAAAATGACCTTCCAGGTGAGTACAATTAAATATTTTGGGTATCTGATTGTGTCGGCGCAGAAAGAATAAATACCATGCTTTCCTCAAATCAAGAGTATCTTTAGCAGAATTGAAAGTCCTCTTTAGTAATTCTCATAACTTTTCATTGGTATAACATTTAAAATTCGGCGACACGTTTTTTGCGGGGACTTAATTGCCTTGTCTATGTGTGTACAACATAGGTGCCATGAAATGTCACAGCATTTTTATTGTCACACAAAATTTTAGATGTTAGTTTTATTCTTGCTATGCCTTTTCTTTTATACATATTAATAAATTTAATATATTGTTGAGCAGACAGGAAAGAGCATTTTGCTGTTATATCAGAGTTAACTGGTTTGATAAACTTTGTATTGCTCTCCTGAATGACAATGTGCCCTGATAAATTATGTTTTTTTAATAGTAAGTATATTAATCCCCAGCCTGATAAAACGGATACAGAATAAATACTGCCACCAAATGCTGTGCATTTATGATTGATGTTATTTTCTAAAGGTGCAGTTAAAGTTAACGATAAATCCGTATGCTCAACGACAGATAAACCAAGGTGTTTTGTTAATGGAATTTCTGTATGTAGTACATCTTGTAATTGTTTAATCATGTTTATTTATTTCTTTTTACATA
>CAYQXT010000516.1:0-2098 GCA_964421365.1 uncultured Bacteroidaceae bacterium | reverse complement strand
CAGGGCAATATACATTTGTATCAATACAGCTTGTTTCCTGTAATTCCTTCGGTGAGCTATCGCTTTGCCTTTGGGCGATGAAATTGTAATCGGATATGCTAATGAGTATGATGTTGTATCGTTTATTATTTTCGACAAATAAATTATAAATACAAAATAGAATATTTAAAATGAAAAATAAAATATATTTATTAATCCTGTTTATTACTATTGGTTTTACAAGTTGTAGAAAAGATCAAAATATAGAAGTACCTTCAAATGTACAAAAAAATGAGATATTCCCTGATGTTGCGAGTCTCAACAGAAGTGATATTTTGCCCGAAGCCCTGGAATATTATCAGAATATAGCCTCTATGGCAAAATGGTATGCCAAACATCCGGATATCCGCAGAGAAAATCACCTAAAAAAACAAACAACAGCCGGCGATTCGGTAAATACTTTATTACAAAAGCTTGAAGACATAATAATAGTAGATTCAGGAAATGTCCGAAAAACAATTTTTGAACTTAGTGATGCCAAGCGCGACAGTTTTTTGAATACTTACACTCTTTTAGAAGCCAATCTGTTAAGTAAAAAGTTTAAAATGATACCTTCAGATAACGCAAGTGCCGGTATTATAAACAATAATAAGGCCTTTAAAAAAGTGTTTTCCGATCGGAAATCATTGTCTGTTTATTCCGAAGATCCCTATTGGATAGTGCGGCAAAATATACAAGCCCAAGAAGACGAACAGGCAAGAGTACAGCCACAAGCGCCATTCTTAAAAGCCACAATGGATACAGACGATTGGTTCTGGGCAGAGGTTGTTTCAAACGGACTTTTATCGGAGAGTATTTTTCGGGGATATCCCAATGTCCTAAGTGCCCAGACATTTATTAATCGTATTCGTTCTTCGGTTAAAGCCGGTCGATTTTTAATTGCTTTACCCGGCGGGACAAACACTACATCGCCTATTGTATATTATCCCAATAAAAACTGGTACGATGTAGGACATGTAGCTATTATGGACAGAAATGACGTACCAAATACAATTGATGGCTCATTTAATCTAACTATTGGAACTGATTCCAAATTAGGAATGCATAGAGAGAATTTAGCTAATGACGAATGGACATCTTTGCACGGTCTATCTTATGTGGGCAGAGCTTTTAAGGTAGTTTGGGTTTGGCATTATTACAACTGGCATCATTTTGGCTATTTTCCTGAAACACGATTTTATGAAGACAAAGTGTATAATAATGTTTTAAGTACATTGAATACAAGTTATTGCCATTGGTGGGAAGTTCTCTATGCCAAAGATGTAGCTCCATCCAGATTTATATGCAGTAGTTCGGCATGGTGGTGTGCCAAAAAAGCCGGTGTAAATATAGGCGATTGGTGGAAACCGACTATTTTCCCTGCCGGTATTTATCTTTCTAATAATGTGCAAATTATAGATAATACATTATACTAAAGCTCAGAAAAATGAAAAATCTGTTACTAATAGGGAGTTTTTTAATACTCAGTATCTTCCCTTCTTGTCTGAAAAAATGCAATGAAACAATGGATAATGTTCGCCCCAATCCTAAAGATACTTCTTTGATGTATTTGTGGCGTTATACCGACAATTTAATAGTACCGGATAAATTGGCTACCGATTCCGGCTATATTTATTTTAAACCTAATGGAGATTATGCTTGGGAATTTACCTTAAAAGAAATAAATCAAAGAGTACCGGAAGTGTGGTATACAAAAGACAGTATTATATTCGCAGTACATTGCGTTGATGCTAATGTCTCTGTTGTTCCCGATTTTAAATATAGAATAATAGAGGATACCTTATATTTGTATGGCACAACTGGTACAGGAAAACTTTCTTTTGGTATCAATGCCTCTACTTATATTAAGGTGAAAAAATATACGCAGAAATAGTTTTGGCCTTGCTAGTATGACTTTAAGTCATACTAGCAAGGCTATTTTCCCGCTCATTTTTTCCCTGTTCAAAATTACCTTTTATTAAAAACTGGCTAGAAAACATTTTTCTATGTGAGAATTTTTCTTACGTTCGCACCGAAAAATAAAAATCAATGAACCAAAAACGCTACAACAATAAGATGC
>CAYQXT010000515.1:0-2113 GCA_964421365.1 uncultured Bacteroidaceae bacterium | reverse complement strand
CATTAGCCGTAATCCAAATTCCTTCTTTGCACTCTATTTTTAGATTTCCAGAGTTCATTGCAAGAATTTTAAAATTAAAATCCTTTAAGAATTCAATATTATTTAGATATGAGCTGTTTGATTTAGATACATGAATATAGTCAGCTTCTTTGTTTATTTTTTGCCAGTTTTTAATTTCATAGCTAAATTTTGGTAAAGAATTTCCGAATTCAATACCTACGTTTTCTATGTTAGTTAGTATTTTAGCTCCATTTAATTCTGAATCATAATCTCTCATGGCGTAGAATAGAGCGGCAAGAGTTGTGAAATTTTTATTGTAATCCAGAGTACTTAAATTTTTAAAATGTCGCTGATAGATATCACTAAAATTAATTTTACTATTTGCAGAATAGCTTGTTCCTGCGCTTCCATAAAAATCATTTGATAATGCACACGAACCATCCGGATAGATTTTGAATCCATAATTATCAAAATAATCTTTCACTTCATAATAAGTCCTAGCAGAAATTTTTCCATCCTTACTTATTCTGGAGGCATAAATAAAATCACCCTGGCGTTTGGCCGAGGCTAAATCCAACGCATCTAACCACGATAAATTCCCATTATTATCAAAACGGGCTACAAAGTGGTCGGTAGCGATCGAATTTATTTCTTTTCCTTCCATTTTTATTTTTCCGATAAATGCTCCATTAATATATAGGTATCCATTTTTATAGCTAGCCAGTTTGGGATAATTGGTATTATTTGATTTTAAGACTTTTAGCCATAAAAGTTTATTTTCTAAATTAAATTTAGCCACTACTGTATTTCGGTTGTTTGCACTAAAGCTTTTATTATTAAATTTTATTGTACCGGAAAAGTCGCCAATAATTGTAGTATTTCCACTCACATCTCTGAAAATATGTTTTGAATCAATGTTTAGATTTGGATTTTCTGTTTTAATTTCAGTCAATAAGTTTCCCTCTTTTGGTGCAGTAAATCCCTTTAATTCTATTACTTTAGGGACTACATTTTTAAACTGAGACATACACATGCCTACGGGTGCCCCTTCATAAGTACCGTCTGCTATAATAAACCGTTTGCCTTTAAACTGCACAAAATCGCCTCTCTGTTTTTCCGGTAAATAAATGGCCGAAGACATATGTCCCGGGTATTTTAAACCGATTGCCTCAATATTTAGCAAATTCTTAACCAAATTTGTATAAAGAACAGCACGGTCTTCGCAGTCAGAGGCTGGATAATAGTATAATTCTTCAGGGAAAAAGTATTTTTCATAGCCAAATTGTTCCTGGTCGGTTTGGTACTGGAAACTCTTCTGAACGAGTGTGAGTAGTATATTAGCAGCCTCAATTTTTGATTTCCCCGAAATAAGTGGTTTTATGTTGTTTTGTATAGATTTGAAAAGCGACTCCGATAAAGGCGAATTAAAGTTCACTTCTACTTCTGTAGCAGGATAATCCTTGTAAAAATTGATTAAGTTTTTATTCACAGAAATTTGGTAGCTATATGGGCGGTCATCGTATTTAAATTTATATTGATGACTTACTAGGTCTTGGTGAAATAACGGCGCTTCGTTGATTTTTGTACTTACTAGCATTTTTGCATCTGGATAATTACCTGCATAAGTATAAACCCGTGGAGCATCATTATCAAAAATATAATATCTTATATTTTTAAAAGTGTAAAATCGGGTGCGGAAAATTAAATCGGGCGAGGGGATGAGTAAATAAGCTTTTATCCTGCTATAGGCTAATTTTATTTTATAGCGCGATTTATTTAGCAGAAACCAGGAAAGCATTGTAGCCGAATTATTATCTCCGGGAAAAAGTGTTGCGCTAAATTTTTCTACCAATTTAAGGTAGCCCCAATCCGGTAATTGTAAAAAATGTTTAGTATCTAATAGGTCATTTATTGTTCGGTAATGATTTGTTTTACTCGTTGCTTCCCAAAAATTAGCAATATCTTCGGGTTTTAAGGTTCCTGTAAATTTTGTTTGTAAATTTTTATCATATTCAATACTAATATTTGTCCCATAGAATACAAAATTAAGCGTCTGAAATAAAGCATTTTTATCTTCTTTTTTTTGAATACCGGGTGTTATCGGAACATAGTC
>CAYQXT010000514.1:0-2118 GCA_964421365.1 uncultured Bacteroidaceae bacterium | reverse complement strand
ATTCCTGTGCGATGGTCGCTTAGCTGCCCAAAAAGGATTTTCCTTATACAGGTCTTTAATCCATTCGATTCTCCCCCATCGCGTGGTATCCAAAATATTTTGCGTTAATTCCTTTTCTTCTTTTAGCGCCTCTAACCTTTTTTGTTTCTCAGATTTAATTTTTTTTCGTCTCTCGGGTTTAATATTTTGAAGTTCCTTAATAATTCTGTTCAATTTTTTTTGAAGTTGTTTTTTAAAGCGGTCTTCCTCTTTTTGGGTTTGCCGATGGTCAAACTCAATAAAAGCCAGCCAATCATTTCGATTGATTTTTATGCTAGACGAGAACTTATCGCATTGTTTTGATATATAAGTTTTCTCTTCTATGGGACGGGGAAATTCGTTCATGGGGAAAACAGTATCTAGAAAGTTTTCGAATTCTTCTACATTGCTCAACTGATCCAGCCAAGCTTGAAGTCCATAATGCTCGTAATCGAAAAGAAAGCCAAACAAGACGTCTGCACATTTCCTTTCTTCCTCTGAGCTTATATCTCCGTCAGGATCATTCCCACACAATTGGCAAACAATTTGCGGTAAAGTAAAATCTTTTGGTTCTTTTGGTGACATGCTGTTTATACCTACCCCCTTACTTTTTTAAAGTCTATAACCTTGGCCTGCCCACGTCGTCCGGCTTCAAAGAGTATCTTATCCGTAATCTTCTGCATTGGCGCCCTTAGCCGCTCCACATCGGAAACGATATAGCCGCCTGTTACATCGCTTCCCATAGAGTGATTAACGAGCATCTTTATTGCATAGTGAGGCACATCAAGACTCTCCGCTATCGTGATAAACGTTCGCCGCTGATCGTGTAGTGTAAATGTAAGGCCAGATTCTTTTCTGACTTTGTTTACTTGGCGCTTAGGCTCCACCAGATAACCTCCTGCGCCGTTCCCTGCAAACACATAGCCATTTGCCTTGTTCTCATACCTCTCTTTTAGAAGGTCATATACAAAGTCCGATAAAGGCAAAGATAATGGCTTTTTGTTTTTTGTGTCCGTAATGACAAATGATCTATCTTTGAAATCTACACTTTCCCATTTGAGCCTAGCCGCTTCCTGGCGCCTTAAGCCTGTAAACAACAGGAAAAGAATGTAGTCTCGCACCGTTTCCGCTTTTGTTGTGACGGCTGTATCCTCTAGCTTGTCCAGCGCATCAAAAAGGGCTGGCAACTGGTGGGTTTTAATAACTGTCTGGCGCCGGTTCACTCCATACCACTTCTTTGCCTTGGAAAGCTTCTGGACGGGGTTGTCGCCAATTACTGATTTACCTTTGGAATCTTCGTACTCATCACGCGCATAGTTGAATATGGAACGCAGAACACGCATGGCTTGATTAGCCTGGGCCTTGCCGGTATTCTCCGGAACGCTTTTCTTTTTTTCCTTCTTCCTATCGATCATATCTTGCCTGATTTTCGCATGTCTGCGAGACACTTTATCCTTGTCGATATTTATAAGAGGCTTTTTAAGCCAATTAGAGAAGTAATAATCCATAGTCCACTCATAATCAGATATTGTTCTAGGCTTAAGTTCTTTCCTGTCTCTCAGGAAGTCTTTGAACGCTTCACCCAGGGTTACACCTTTTGCTTTGGCCTCACGTTTTTTATCAGTAGGGTTTTCACCTTTGGTCATTTCCGCCAGCTTTTCCATAGCCAAATCCCTGGCAATTTCCGCCGTAATCTGCCCATGAATACCAAGAGTGACCCTTACATCCTTCCCGTTAATCTTCTTTTGGGCTATGTACGACTTCTTTTTAGCCCCAACACGTAACCCGAACCCTTGCAATACCGTATCCCAGTAAAAATCCTGTCCGCTTTCAGGGTTGGAGATTTTTTTAACCGTTGTTGCCGATATCTTGATCTTTTTCGACATAGCTACCATCCTAAAATTAGTAAGCTGCTAAAAAATTAGTAAGCCTATAGTAAGCGTTTGGCCTCAAGTTCGATAAACGACCTTCGGACTTATTCAAAGATAATATGCGTATTTACAGTATAAAGTCAAGCTTACTAAAAATAGTACAGGGTTGTTAAAAGAGCGTAAAAGGGTAGTTTTTTGAACTTCTAATCCGGAGGTCACAGGTTCGAAT
>CAYQXT010000513.1:0-2119 GCA_964421365.1 uncultured Bacteroidaceae bacterium | reverse complement strand
CGGCTATTTTCACTTCTATATTATCCAGTATTGGGCCAACACTACCGGCTTGCATAGTAGGATATTTGCCATAGTTTACAGAGATAACCGGAGATGTTTCAGTTAGTCCGTAGCCTTGGGCAACTTTGATTCCCACGGCGCTAAACAGGCGGGCTAACCTCGGTTGCAGGGCGGCTCCTCCCGATATTATAACCTTTAGTTTGCCACCGAGTGCTGTCTGCCATTTACTAAAAATTAGTTTCCTGGCAATACTTAATTTTGTGTTGTATAAAAAACTGCGCTTGGCCGGGTCATCTTCGTACTGTACGCCAAGCCTTACAGCCCAGTCGAAGAGCCAGCGTTTGATACCTTTCAGCTCTTTACCTTTTAGCATGATTTTGTCGAAAAGTTTTTCCAGGACTCTGGGTACGGAGGCAAAGCCGTGCGGATGCACTTCGTTCAGATTCTCTCCAATGGTATCAATACTTTCCACATAATATACACTCAGCCCTTTTGCCTGTACGAGATAGTTGACCATTCTCTCCAGTACGTGGCACAAGGGCAGAAAACTTAGCCAGCGATCTTTTGCTTCAACATTCAACAGGTTACGGGTATCCATGACATTACTCATAAAATTCTCGTGGGTCAGCATAACACCTTTTGAGCGACCAGTGGTTCCTGATGTGTAAATAATGGAAAGCAGGTCGTCTTTTGAAATGCTGTCTTTTGTTTTTGAAAGTTCATCTCCATATTTTTCTTTATTCTTTTTGCCCAGCTCCACAATTTCGCCCCAATGAGGTACCCCCTCTACTTTATCGTATGTAAATATTTTTTCGATTTTTGGCACTTCGTCTGCAAGTGGCTTAATCTTGTCGTAATATTCTTTGGAAGAAAGAATAGCCAGCCGGGCGTCTGAATGTTCCAGGATATATCGATGTTCTCCCTGTCCGATATTTGGATAAACCGGGACGTGAACAACTCCTATTTGCCCCATACCTATGTCGGCGAAGTTCCATTCTGGACGGTTGTTGGAGATGGTTAGGATTTTATCTCCCTTTTTGAAGCCCATGGCCAGTAATCCAAAGCTGAAATTATCAACCATCTCTTTATACTCATCGGTGCTAAAATTTTCCCACCGTCCGTTTCTCTTAATGGAAAGCGCTACTTTGTAGTTATATTCTTTGACATTTTGATCTAGAATGTCAAAATTTCTTTCAAGTTTCATTTGGTCAAAGTTTTAGATTAACATTGTGAATGATTTCTGTAAAAATAAACCATAAGTTTGAATTTTAAAAATATTCTTTTTTTATTTTGCCTTAAAGGTCCAGGTAAACTGAAATTCGGAAACCTTATCACCTGTCTGATCAATACCGACAGAGGTTATGGTGACCGTTCGCCCTTCTCCTGTTTCCAGTGCTTCTTTTACGGCAGTACTAATGGCCTGCCCATCGTTGCACGTAAAGATAACTTTGCTACGGGCTTTTTTCGTAAAATTCGCATTCATTTCAAAAACCAGCATAGAAACCGGCCCGGGGGCAGCAAGTACCTCTGCGATAGCCATAGCTCCTGATGATAGTTCGGCTGCCATAGCCTGAACGGCAAAATAAGTCGAATGGAAAGGGTTTTTTGTCAGCCAATTATAAGGGGCTGATATGCTGGCATGGTTTTTATCCAGCTCAACCACGCGCAAACCACCCAAAAAACCCATGGGCATGTTTTTAATAAAAAATAATTTCAGGCGAAATGCATTATTAGCCAATTTTCTAAAGTCCTTGATTTTCGACATATTCCTATTGTTGTTTTACGTTTCGGAGGTACTGTTCCCGACTTAATAAAGAATAGAGGGGCAGGTAATATCTGTCTGCCCCTCAGGATATTAACTAGAAATTATATTTATTAACTTCAATCAGCTGATCGGCTATTTTTCTGCGGGCTTCTTTAACGTTCACCGAACTAACTTTGGTAAAACGTTTCATTCCCATGAGCATACCGGCCTGTTCGTCACCTTCGGCGAAGGAGTTAACAGCGTCAATACCGATTTTGTTGATACGATATGCCGAGTCAAAAACAAACACATCGAGAATATCTTTGTAAATGGCCAGTTTCTTCTCATCGTACATGCCGGCCAGTTTTTCCACGC
>CAYQXT010000512.1:0-2122 GCA_964421365.1 uncultured Bacteroidaceae bacterium | reverse complement strand
ACAGAGGCAGAAAAAACAGCAAAAATGCTGCAATGGAATGATAACAAAAATTTTCAACTCTATAATAGTATTGTTCCTGAAAATAGTATCGAATTTATGAGTATTCGGGAGTATGTGCAGGCTTTAAAAATTAATTATCCGACAGGATTAATTCAGAAAGCTCAAATACAAGCTGGGAAGCAAATACAAATTGGTCTTTTGAAAAAAACCGGAAGTGAAATGTATATAGCTATTCCAATTAAACAACAAACCATAGGAATCTATAAAGGAACTAAAATTATTCGCAAAACAGACGCATTGAATTTAATTTATAGCTTTGTTTATAAAGGGAAAACCGAAGTATCAAATTTCAAGTTGGCAGGTATTCGGCCAGCCGTAAGGCTTTTCCCTTTTGTTAATTACAACTATATACTGGCTGGAATTTATGGTGGTTTTTTAAAGAACTCTTTTAGTTCGGGTTTTGGCCCCTATTTGGTAGAAAAAAAAAATCCGCAATCCAAAAGCTATGGTTTTTCAGTCAATAAATCATTTAGTAAGTTTCTGGGAATAAATATTGGGTTTTTTTATAAAAAAACACCCTTTACTTTATATTGGATAGATCCGGAGCGTAATTATGTGTATTTTGACAATGGCAGCTCCGAATTATCGGAAGAATTGCCCAATCAGAAAAATTATTCGGATTTGTATGTGGATAAAGATAATGATAAGATGCTTCCCTTTGTTCAAGCTTCTGAAATGCGCGACACACGCGTTATCAGCACTATAAATATTCCGCTCAGCATAGAGTTAAAATACGATATTCCGGGCAGTTTTACTTTTTACCTGCTTGGCGGCGCTGAATTTATGTATAAATTATTTTCAAAGATAACAGCAAACGGAGAATTTGACACACGGGCTTATTATCCAGAATATGATTTTACTTTACACAATTTGGAAGACTATGGCTACACCAAAGAGCAAATTAACACCACTTATTCCATAAAAAATAGTTCCTCTGCTCTTTCCCCTTTTGCCGGAGCAGGCTTTAGAGTCTTTTTTGCACATAAAATAGGAATAGACGTGCAGTTATTGGCTCAATTTCCGCTCAAAAGCGATATTCTGTTTGAATATGGGAAAAGTGCCGATATGTATCAATTTGCACCGGAATATACCGTGAGACAATTTATTGGTGAACAGTTAAAAATAAATACTTCGGGGAGCGAAGATGTTTCGTGGATAAAAAATGATTTGAACAATTTTAAATATAGCAGTATGGGCTTAAACGTAGGTCTCATCTATAAATTTTAAAGATTTGCATAGCACAGAGCAAAAGTCAGCAATTAGTAAAGCAAATTTTGGAAAAATTTTCACTTAAATGCACTTAATTGATTAATGAGTTCGGTCTAAAAACCGGTCGGACGGATAGATTTATTAAAACTGTAAAAATAGACAGCTCACTTACAATTGATTAATGAAGCCGTCCGACCGATTTCGATACAAATTCACCTTTTTATACTAGACTCAGTAATAGAATTTTAAAATCTTTATTATATAAAATATTCTCTATGTAGTATTATTATAACAAAACAGCTATGAAAACAATATTCGTATTTTTAATTTCGGTATTCCTAAGTTTACAAAGCTTTGGACAAAAACAAATACTTCTGTCGGCAGACGGCATCAACGCCACTTTTGACTTGCAATTAGTACAGCATCAATCTAAAACAATCACCATAAGTCTAAAGGTTAATTGGGTGGATGAAAATCTTAAACCAATAGAAAATAAAAGCTCATATCTCGTGATAAAAAAGCAGGACATTAGTGTTACCGGCAATCAACCTATCGCCATAAGAGAACTGGCAACAAACAATGAAATTCGCCTACACGATAAAACAGAATTGCATATCACATACAAAGGTAAAAATTTCAGCAGCTTAAAAATTGTCATAAAAGCCTCATTTGCTCCGTCAAGAACAGCAAATGCAGCAGATTTTATATTGGCGCAGCCGGCCAAATTAAAAAAAGAGATAGATAATTTAAGTTTACCGGAAATTGTCATTACCAATCCAGGCAAAGGAAGAGGAATGAAACCTGTTGTAGAAAACGCTCAGTTACAATTAGAAGGCTATGTGCGTTCCAAAGT
>CAYQXT010000511.1:0-2130 GCA_964421365.1 uncultured Bacteroidaceae bacterium | reverse complement strand
ACTTAGTCTAGTGTATTTGCTTGATACCAATGTGATCTCTGAATTGAGAAAAGCGGGGTCGGGAAAAGCCGATAAAAACGTCGTAGCGTGGGCCAACAGTATTTCCTCCACAAGTCTTTTTTTATCAGTGATTACAATCTTGGAGCTTGAAACAGGGACGCTATTAGTTGAACGGCGAGATCCAACACAAGGCGCAATACTCAGAGCCTGGCTCAACGCCCATGTGTTACCCGCATTTTCAGATCGTATTCTTCCTGTTGATACTGCTGTAGCCCAATGTTGCGCCAAATTTCATGTACCCGATCCACGCTCAGATCGAGACGCGATCATAGCGGCAACGGCATCAGTTCACGGAATGACCGTGGTCACAAGAAACGTTGACGACTTTAAATCTACAGGCGTTAAAATCCTGAACCCTTGGAACCTGAAAGATCTGACTTAGGTGTAAGATCGAAAAAATAAAAACGACCCTTCTAAAACAAAGACAAAACCCACAAGCCCGCCAAAAATCCTAAACACCTTCAAAATATAAATAAAACCCTTTTAAGCAATCACAACCACGCCCTAACGGGCCGCTTTCGCGGTGTTTGTTCATATTGCTGAGGATATTACGCTTTGCTCCATTATTTTCAAAGACTTCCGCGCTTATCGCGCTCATAGTTTAGTGCGGAACTCGTGGGTAAAAAGATGCCTTCGGCGTGCTTCGCACATCATTTTCCCCGCCTCGCACGGTGATTTAGCTAAAAGCGTCCTACGGACACCGCTAAATTCACCTGCTCTGCACTCGTTCCGCAAGCGGAAAAAGCGGTGAAAGTCTTTGAAAAGATTATCTATTTGAATTAAAGCAAAAACAAAAAAGACCCAAAATAAAACGCCGTACTCTAGTCCTGTATTCAGTCAGTATTTTTATTATTTTGATTTAGTTGCTTCCTTTTGTTTTTTGTCTGAATATCTTCTTTTTCCATATAAACCATTGATAATAAAAGGAAATAAGAAACAAGAGCTTTCCTATGGAAAGCTCTTGTTTCTTATTTCCTGCTTCAGTTTAAAATATTCCCAATAGTCTACCAAGAGCTAAAAAGAAAATAATGTGATTTATAAGATAGTCTAAATTCCATTATTTAGACGTTTTTTATTCTTACTATTGGTCTAGGTCTTTTTTTGTGTTTTGAGTGTAATTATATAAATCGGCTACAAACTATTGAAAACTTGGTGAAATCCTGTGGAGCTTTCCTATGGAAAGTCTGTATATTTTTATGTTTTTTTATAGTAAACATCATTTATTTCATTATATTTATTTAAGGAAGTAAATGATATTTATCCTTATATCTACATGTTTACTCAGGCGGGTTTTTTTCTTTAAATTCATTTATTTTGCCTTATCAGCAAATATATCAGTATCTTCCCGATTCGCGTACATCAGTGCTGCACGTCCTAACAGGGACTATATTGGTAACTATCTTCAAAAGAAAAAAGTTGCCGAATGGGAGACGTCTCTTCTAGGTCAACGTAACGAATTTTCTTCGAAATCTATTTTTGATACATTTTCAACGGTGAAGTTTTCTGTTTCTGACTCCGAAGGAAATTTAAAATTTGATGTTGACTTCTGGTATCAATTAAAACCCGATAAGTCCTATACGATCACCAAATATGCCACAATGCCTTTTAATAATTTCTACTCAGACATTGAATTAGAAAAAAAATCGACGTTTTCTAGTTATATTGAACGTCGTCGAGATACAAAAATTCAATGGAGAACTAACAGACAACTCGAAATTTCAACGATTCATGATACCGGGGTCGATAAAGCCTCTGAGATGCTTCTAAACACCGTCGTTATAGAAAAAAATAACAGAGATAACCACATTATGACCCGATGAAAGCCTTTTAAATCGGATTGGAGGAATTCGATAACGACCCTATTTCTGCCAAAAATCAACTTGATCTGGAAATTGATGCAAATGATACTCACAGCATAAATCAAAATCGCCCTTAACAAAAGGCCAGCAGCCGCACCGAAATTCGGACACTGATAAACAAGTGATAGGGACAAACGGGTAGGGGGAGCGGGGCCGCGTCCCGGTGCATGGACATCGGGATTTGCCAAAATGAACAATATTTTCTATCCAG
>CAYQXT010000510.1:0-2134 GCA_964421365.1 uncultured Bacteroidaceae bacterium | reverse complement strand
GTCTGAGACATTCCAGAGATATAAATTAGCTCCATCGTTGCCGGTGTACCAAAGAACAATATTGAAATTAGCAAGATACTCGGCAGAAGGAGCTTTCTTTTCAACAGCTGCATTATATATTTTATAAATATATCCACTTGCAGTTAAAGCGGTATCAATATTTAGATAACGAGTAGTTCCATTTGCATTATCGTTTACCAAAAGGACTTTATAACCATCGCCCAAACTTTGGTTGCTAATGGTGATTTCGGCTGTATCGGCAACTCCACTCTTGTCTGTTGCAGAAGCAATAACCTGAACTTTTCCATTTTGGTTGTCTAATCCAGAAGCTGTAAGTAATCCGGTTTGGTCAATTGTTGCAGCCACAGAACCTGCTCCAATAGTCCATTTTACAGTATTAATGGTTGCATTATCAGGCAAAACAGTAGCAGATAGTTGTAGGCTACCATTATTTTCGGAGATTTTTGTACCTCCTGTAATTTTGATAGAGCTAACGGCCACATTGGCAGCAGTAGAAAATTGATTAAAATAATCGAGTATTTCACCGGTTACGGCATCAGCCAGATTAGCTGTTTTAAAACCATCCCATCGGATGAATGTAGAAAGGATTTTGGCTTTTCCTTTTTCATTATAAATAATACATGATTTTCCGGCAAAATCATAATCAGAAGGCCCCATTTGATAGATCGATTTTGCAGAAGAGGAAGGAATAATTGCATCGGCATGCCACATAGTGCTCCAATGCCATTTTACGGTATCGGTAGTGCAAATTCCGTTATTAGGCACAGCTACCATCATAGGCAAGCCACTATAAACCACGCCATCATCGTCCTTAGCCTGTGCCGCATATTGTTCTATACCAAGATAATCGTAACAAAAATCTCCTGTTTTAAAGCTGTCTGGGGCAAGACCAAAAGCATCTTTCATCCAATCAATACCTTCTATCATTAACATCCCACCATTATCGAGATATGTTTTTAAGGCTTCATTAGCAGAACTGGTGTCTGTTGAGCTCCAAAAATGAGTACTGGCATCGTTTCCGGTTGTCCAGATAACCAATTCATAAGGACTTAAATCGCTGGTTGATGGTACACCATTAGCCACAGCATCATAATCAACAAAATTATAACCGGCGGCAGAAATAGCATGGCGTACACTATCTGTAATGTATGTTTTACTACTATTGTCGTGTACCAATAGAATCGTTAGATTTTTTTGAGCCATAAGGGGGCTCATAAAAATAACCGAAAGAATTAAAATTGTAAATACTCGTTTCATAATATTAAAAATTATTGTTTAAAAGATTTTATATAAAGATGTATTTATTTAGATTTTCCCCTATTCTTTTTTTAAATTTCTATATTTTTATTTTAATTTAGTGCGATATTTTGTATATATATATACATATGTTAAATAAGGATTCGGATATACTTGTTTTTATGCGTTTAAAAAACGGAGATATGGATGCACTTGAAATCCTATTTAAACGCTACTACGAATCTTTATGTAATTTTGCAAATACCTATTTACAGGATTTTGAATTAACAGAAGACATTGTTAATGATGTCTTTATCCTTCTTTGGGATAAACGTAAGCGAATAAATATTAAAAGTAATTTCAAATCCTACTTATTTACGATTACCAAAAATACCATTTTTGAATATTTGAGAAAAAATAAAATTTATTTTGAAAAACTGGATTCGATAAAAGATTTCAGTTCGCCCAATGAGCTTATAGAAGAGCTTGATAAAATGGAAATCAAACAAATTATCAAATTTCTTTTAGATAAAATCCCCCCCAAAAGCCGGCGTGTTTTTTTAATGCATCGAATGGATAAGCTCAAATACAAAGAAATTGCTGAGGTTTTGAATATTTCAATCAAAACTGTAGAGAATCATATAGGAAAGGCATTGAAAATTTTAAGGGAAAATAAAAATATTTTGAAACGTTTTTTGAGCTTCCTTCTTTTTTTGAGTTTTCGATAGTCTTACCAGACTAATTAAGATTTAGAATTCAAAATAAATCAATGAGTTGAGTCTAAAAACTATTTTCTATGACAATTTAATTTATAATTTTAAGAACATTGTTGTCCGATAAAACTCGGAATTAGTAAAAAATTGTATTTAAGTGTTTG
>CAYQXT010000509.1:0-2145 GCA_964421365.1 uncultured Bacteroidaceae bacterium | reverse complement strand
GAACCAGATCCAAGAGAAGATTTAGGAGGCAATGATGTAGCTCGCAAGCTTTTAATTTTAGCACGTGAGTTGGATTTGCACAATGAACTAGCAGATATTAATATTCAAAATCTAATTCCTGAGAGATTGAGAACTTTAGAATCTTCGGAGTTTTTGAAATCTTTTGATACCATGAATGATGAATTCCAGAAAATTAAAGATAATCAAGAAGATGGTCATGTACTCCGATACATAGGCGATTTAAACGGCGATTTAGCCGACGATAATGGTGCAATTCTAGATGTAAAATTAGTATCAGTACCAGAGAGTTCACCTTTAGGAGCGTTAAAAGGTTCCGATTCTATATTCGAAATTTATACAGAATCTTATGGTGCACAACCCTTGGTCATTCAAGGTGCAGGTGCAGGTGCACAAGTAACTGCAAGAGGCGTTTTTGGTGATATTTTAAGGTTAACAGAAATTAATAATTAACGTAATAATGATTAAGAGATCTATGTCAGTTTGAGTGCCAAATCTCTGATTTGGTGTATCGAAAACAAATAAATTAGATACTAAAAGTCCTTCTCGATAATAAATTCTTTCAGAATTTCACTCGAAGTGATAGGTATAACTTTTAGGCATTATAAAATAAATACAATGAGCACAAAACACTTTGAAACACAAGCGATAAGAAATCAAACGGAACGTTCGCAATTTTCCGAACATTCTACACCACTATTTTTAACCTCAAGTTTTGTGTTTGATGATGCCGAAGACATGCGTGCTTCTTTTGCTGAAGAAAAGGAGAGAAACCTCTACAGTCGATTTTCAAATCCAAATACTACCGAGTTTGTTAATAAAATTGTGGCTATGGAAGGTGCAGAATCTGGTTATGCGTTTGCTACAGGAATGGCAGCAGTATTTTCGTCGTTAGCTGCTTTGTTAAATAGTGGCGACCATATTGTTTCAGCACAATCGGTATTTGGTTCAACGCACACTTTATTCACTAAGTTTTTTCCAAAGTGGAATATTACAACAAGCTATTTTAAAGTAGATGAGGTTGATACTATTGAAAGTTTAATCACTCCAAATACAAAGATTTTATATGCCGAATCACCCACAAATCCAGCAGTAGATATTATAGATTTGGAAGTGTTAGGGGAAATTGCAAAAAAGTATAATCTAATTTTGGTTATAGATAATTGCTTTGCCACACCATATTTACAACAGCCTATTAAGTTTGGAGCCGATTTAGTAATTCATTCAGCAACCAAATTAATAGATGGACAAGGACGTGTTTTAGGAGGTGTAACCGTTGGAAGAGCCGATTTGGTTAAAGAGATTTATTTATTTTCGAGAAATACGGGACCAGCAATGTCACCATTTAATGCTTGGGTATTGTCAAAAAGTTTAGAGACCATTGCGGTACGCGTAGACAGACATTGTGAAAATGCCTTAAAAGTAGCCGAATTTTTAGAAGGTCACGCAAAAGTGAATTGGGTAAAGTACCCATTTTTAAAATCACACCCGCAATACGAGGTTGCAAAAAAACAAATGAGCCAAGGCGGAAGCATTGTTGCGTTTGAAGTAAAAAGAGGTGTAGAAGCTGGACGTAAATTTTTGGATGCTATAAAATTATGCTCGCTCTCTGCAAACTTAGGAGATACACGGAGTATAGTAACACATCCAGCATCAACCACACACAGTAAATTATCGGAAGCAGATCGGTTAGAAGTAAGTATTACAGATGGTTTGGTCCGTATTTCGGTTGGCTTAGAAAATGTAAATGATATTATTAATGATTTAAAACAAGCGTTAGAGAGCTAGTTTTATATATAGCGAAATGTCTATATTAGCATCATGCTTTCTAAGAAAACAAAATATGGATTAAAGGCGCTTGCGTTTATGGCTAGACAAGAAGATAATAAGCCTGTGCAGATTGCAACCATTGCTAAGAGTGAATCTATTTCTCAAAAATATTTAGAAAGTATTTTGTTAACACTGCGCAAATCTGGTTTTTTAGGGTCTAAAAAAGGAAAGGGTGGCGGTTATTATTTATTAAAAAGTCCAGAGGATATTAAAATGTCAGGAGTAATGCGAATTTTGGAGGGACCCATTGCTATGGTGCCTTGTGTAAGTTTAAATTTTTATGAAAAGTGTGATGAT
>CAYQXT010000508.1:0-2152 GCA_964421365.1 uncultured Bacteroidaceae bacterium | reverse complement strand
TATTTTTAATCTCTGTAGTTGAAAGTAGGAATGAGCCTTTGAAAACAATATAACTGAAAATGAGAGTAATTAAACCACCACCAATGATGCCTAATTCCATAAAGTTTTGATAGGGATCATTATGTAACTGAGCAACAGCTTGATCTTCAGTAAGTGATTTAACAATATTGGGGCTTGAGGCATAAGGAGCAAAGCCTTTTCTAAATGCACCATAACCAACGCCTGTTAAAGGGTTGTCCTCAAGCATTGCATATGCATTTTTATACCATGATAGCCGGACTGAAGTAGATTTTTTGGTTAAATCAGTATTCCATTGTTTTGGGGTATGGGTATCAATAAAATTAAAAGTGGTAAGGGTATAAATTGATATAGGTACAATAAAGCTAAGCAAGAGATAGTGAAGAATTTTTTTCTTTTGAAATAGTTGTGTTTGTATGGATTTATTTTTGTAGATAAAAATGAGAAAAAAAAGTGTGAAAATAAAAAATCCTAATAATGAACCTTTTGTTTTTGCCAATAAAATAAATGTTACCGCTAATGTATATGTAAGTCCTGCGATATGTTTTTTGTAGGATTCATTTGTTAACATACTAATTAAAGCTATAGGAATAACTAAATCAAAAAAGACAGAAGCATGATTTTTATTGTTAAAAGTTGATGCTAATGCTGTGCCCATTTTTAATTCTAAGGGGTTGGTATTAAACGCATGAAGAATGCCTATAACTGCCGCTATCGAGGCACCAATAAAGATTGCAAGAAAGATGTTTTTAATTTGCTTATATTCAAGCTGGCTAGCAAAAAAAGCGATGATAAAATAAACCGAAAGCTGCGTTAGTTCTGTAACTGAATTTTTTACATCGGCCGACCATAATATTGAAAGTTGAGCCCAGCAAAGAAAAACTAAAAAGCTAATATGTAAATAAGAAAATGTAAAGGTTACTTTTTTTGAAAAAATTTGAATGGAATAAAGTAGCAATAAAAAACAAGCAACACTCGTTATTAATATATGGCGTGGAATTGAAGCTGTTTCAAAGACTTGATGAATATAAACTATAGGGAGCAGAACAAATAATACAGCAAAAATTGCTGTATCTAATGAGTTAAAAGAGAAGCGTAACTCTTGAATATTCAATTAATAATTTAAATAGTTATTATTTTGAAATAGGTACAACTTCACCAAAAACACTAGTGCCTGCTCTATTACCGGTTGCTGTCGCACTCCACCCCGCTGATGTCGTTACTACATAGTCAAAATTAACAAAGCCATCACTGCCTTTTGATGCGGACCATAATCCATTACTATTGAATGCTAAATCAGCAGTATCAGTTCCAAAGAAATAAGAATTATTCTCCAGAAAATTTTCTTCTTCTGCCAAACGAAGTGCGGCAAGGTTATTATGCGCTTCAGACATTTTAGCTACTTTGATATAACCGTTATAGGCTGGTATAGCTATTGCAGCTAAGACACCCATGATTGCCATGGAAATTAATAATTCAATGAGGGTAAAGCCATTTTTTAACTTAGTATAAACCATATGTGTTCTCTCAGTTTTCTAAAGTTATGCTGGTATTAAATTCAGGCAGCTTAAAAAGTTTTCTGAACTGAAATATGAAATTATCTATTCAACAGTAACTGATACACCTGAAGGATTATATCTTGACATCCAACTTCCGGCTACAGCTTGTAAATCAAATAAGGCACCTGAAGCACCTTTACCTACAGTTATCGTTATATTTAAGTCTGTTTCCTCGACTAGAGAATCCCCGTCACTTGTAGTAATAAAAATAACTCCTACATCAGCATCTACTAATGCGCCTTCTGCAAATGCAATTTTAGTTGAATCGAAGGGAGATTTCTTGTCATCAATATTTAATTCCGTAACAATATTTCTAGCTGAGCCACCTGCTGCTACCCGAGCTACTTCATTTTTTGCTAAACGAAAAGCGCCATCCGCCTGACTAAGCAGGGTATTAATTTTAGCTTGCGAGATATAGCCGTTATAAGCTGGAATGGCGATAGCCGCTAAAATACCAATAATCGCGATGACGATCATCAGTTCGATAAGTGTAAAGCCGTTTTTCAACTTTGCGCAAATCATCACTGCTGTCCCGTTAACAAATCGATTTATAGGTAAATAGCCTTAAATTCTTG
>CAYQXT010000507.1:0-2187 GCA_964421365.1 uncultured Bacteroidaceae bacterium | reverse complement strand
AAAACTAAGAACTATTATTGCTTTAGCTTTATTCTTATCTGTCTCTTGTAATAATGAAGCCAAAACAGAAAAAAAAGAAGCAACTCACAATTCAATCATTCAACAAGAAATTGTGAAAGACAATTTTGATTCAGTAAGGAATAAGTTCCTGGTAAGCGAAGATAAAATTAAGTGGAGAATATTTGATGATAACTTTCTTGATACATTAAAAATCTTAAGAAATAATATTTTTGCTAAATATGGATACAAATTTAAATCACTAAAATTAACAAAGTATTTTGAGAATAAACATTGGTATAAAGTTAACGAGAATTTTAATGATTCTTTATTTACGATGCTTGATAAAAAAAGTATAGGTATAATCAAAAAGTATGAAGAATATTTAAAAAATATAGGTGAACAAAACAGGGTAATTCTAAAACAAATATTTGCATTAAGAGCAAGGTTTATAACTATAGGATTTGATACGACAGTTTCTGTAATCGGTGATATAACAGGAGATGGAAAAGAAGATTATCTGAATACTCAGATTAAATACTCAAAGAAAAAACTTTTGGTTTTGTTAAATCTTATTCAGGATAAGAAGTTAATTTGGTCAGAAAAAAAATCAATTGAAAGTTGTAATGCTTTTGTCGATTCGGCAGATTTTATAGTAAACAATTACTCTCAATATTCATATTTTTATTATTTATTAAATAAATACTTTGATACTCTAATTCCGAAAGTAAAAAAATATAGTGCTGATAATTATATCAGAGTTGAATACTCAGAGACAGATACCATATATACGCCAATTAACTTACTTGCTTATTCTGATTACATGTCTGATGATTTTAAAAAATATTTATATCAATTCAAGGGAAATGAAATATATTTTGCATCACCATATTGTCTAAATGATATTGATATCTCGTATACAGTTAATGTTTGGGATCAAAACTCAAATACTTTTTTTAGATTATGGTCTGGTCCATAATTACCAAATCGCCTTATAACAAAATATTGTAGCCGAATTTGCTCGTGGGAGCATGAATCAAGGTTCGGATATTTTAGAATCGCAAATCGGCTAAATATCGGGCGTTATAACTCTCACGATCCCAAAATGATAATTTGGCCTTTTTGATCAAAAACAGTTTTTGGGTGCCCGGAAGAAAAAAAAAAACTACCCCACCGGCTGCGGGGCCATCGGCGGCTCTTATTTTTGATGAGAATGAGGATGAAAAGCATAAAGCGTTTTTTGGTTTTACTACCGATGGATAAACTTGTGAAGAGGGATCGGTATAACTGTCAGGACGAAGTGTTAAAAAGCAATCCACTTCTATTCCAGATATGTGGCAAAAGGGAAGATTCTGCCGGCATTTACAGCTACTTTGTTTTCACGGAAATTTATTCTGCACCGCCCTTTGCCCCAGCGGATTCCGGCGTTTTCACAGGCATCTGTTTTTTTAGAAAAATTCTTTTTAGTAATGTTTAGGCTTTTCAAGAATGATTTTGAAAACCGATGTAGAAAAAACTTATGCTCTCGCAAAATATTTTGGTGAAGTAAATTTTTTAAAACGCTCCCCTTTTCAGGAAAAGTATTCTGTGATTGAAAAATTCTAAAAGAACATTCTTCATTTTTTAAGGGAAATTTTACAAGCGTCAAAAATTATGTTTCAATCTTGAAAATCTTTGCTTATCTTGTGAAAAGTTTTTTGGTTTTATGGTGCATCCTCTTACGGTTTTGGTTTTCGGGCTTGCGCACAATTTTTGTTATAACACGGCATTTTAGCTGAATTTGCTAGGCGGAGCATGATTCGGCCTTTAAATATTTTCTAACCGCAAATCAGCTAAATGCAGGACGTTATATGCTTTTGGGTTCACGAACTTTGTTGGTAATTTCTTTGAATAAAAACTATCATGACCAGGAAAAGAAAAATATAAACAACCATTAAGTAAAAAATGATAGCACTCATCGTAATTGGATTAATATTAATAATTGGTTTCATTATTTGGAAAAATAGACCAATTAGAAATAGCCATAAAATTCCTCAAAGAGTCGAATTAATAGAATTCGATAATCCAGAGAATAATCCTGATTTAAAAATTCTTCAGAAAGGCTATAAATTTCTCTTATCAAGAGAAAAAGAAAAAACAGACAGAAAGAGAAAAGCGAGACTTCATTGGCACAGAGGCTACAACGAACGC
>CAYQXT010000506.1:0-2190 GCA_964421365.1 uncultured Bacteroidaceae bacterium | reverse complement strand
ATGGAATGCTGAATCTGATGATTGGTAGTATTAACCATAATGATTTTACAAAAATAAGCTGGGATGGTACACCCAAAGAGTTAAAGGTTGAAATTGACTTTAGTGCAGCGGGGACTAATTATATAGAACTCAGCCGACAAACGCTCAGTTTTGTTCCTTATGCTTATCACCGGAATATTACAGCTACCGGCACTTTGAAAGTTGATGGTAGTACAAACTTAAACAACGAACTCGCTGTAGAAGGCCCCACCAGTTTGAATAGTTCGCTGTATGTGAAAACAAATTCTACACTGAAAGGGAAACTTATGGTGTCGGGTGCAAGCACGCTGGATAGCACGCTCAGTGTAACAGGAAAAACAACGATGAAAGATTCGCTGGAGGTAACTACAAGTCCTTCGCATTTCGATGGTACCATTACGGTAGAGGATACGGCCACTTTTAATGGGCCTACACAGTTTAATGCACCGGCAACTTTTGTTCAGATTGCAGTGAACGGACCTTCTGATCTAAACGGCCCGGTGGTTGTAAATGCTGATATGGATACCATTGGGAACGACCAGAATTTCAATGCTTATCCGCTGAAAGTACAGGGGAGTTCGCAGGGAATTTCCATTAAAGTAAAAGGCTCGCGCTCAGGTAGTAATAATTATGTTTCGTTTTGGGATGCCGGCACTGGTCAAATGTGGGGACGAATAGAAGGACAAACGGTAAGCGACTTAAATGCTGACCCTGAATATATATATGATGTAGCCAGCAATGCTGTTTCAATAGCCACTGCATCAGTAGATGCAGCCATAGCCGGCTTTGAGGTGGTGCAAGGAGGAATTGATCTTGCCGCTTCTTTTTCTTCCTCTACTGCTTGTGTCGGGCTTGGAGCCTGTGTTACCGCTCCTATTCCGGCCTTTATTATTTCCGAAGGGACGAATCTTGTTCTTAAAATAGCCAATGCTGTTTCGGTTGGGCTTAATTTAGCCCAAACTATTGCTGATGCGGCTGCTTATGAAGCATTCATAAAAAATAATATTGGTGTTACTTACCAATCCGGATCCGGAGATTATGCCGAATGGTTACCAAGAGAAAACCCGAAAGATGTATTTGCTCCGGGCGATATCGTTGGTGTTAAAAATGGTGAAATTACTAAACGCACTACCAATGTGGATAAACTGATGGTAATTTCTACCAATCCGATAGTTCTTGGAAATATGCCTCAGGAAAATCAAGAGAATGAATACGAAAAAGTGGCTTTTATGGGGCAGGTTCCGGTGAAAATTATTGGTAATGTGGAATCGGGTGATTATATTTTGCCTTCTATTCTCGGTAATGGATTTGGTCTGGCCAAACATCCCGCCGATATGCAAATTTATGATTATAAAAATATCGTGGGTGTGGCTTGGTCGAAAGCCAAAGGTAAGGATGTACACTTTGCCAATGTGGCCGTAGGTATTAATACTAATAATATGACAGCTATTATTCAGCAACAACAAGATAAGCTTAATTCCTTGCAGCGGCAGGTAAATCAGACGAATAATATTTTACGGCGTATCGTTCCGGGTTTTGAAGATGCGCTGGAACAAGAAGATAATTATGCTTTGGATACTTCTACGACAATAAATAGGGAGGTGGACACAAATAATGTAAATTCTGAAGTTCAGCCGGTGAATAATGTAAATTCTCAAATTGTACAGAAACAAGATTTTAATCTTAGAGTTCCTCAGAGTGATAATATTTTGTATTTCAAACCCACGGAACAACAGCTATTGGTTTCGATAGAGCAGGCAAAAAAAGTTTACTTAAGTTCCGGTAAGAAATTGGAAAATAGTCCTTTCTGGAAAAAAATGAAAGAAGAACCCGGATATAAAACCGAAGTAATGCACTTCATGGAAGAAAAAATCAGCAATGCGGTAAAACAACAGAAAATGATAAATAAAACGGTACCGGCAAGTGCAAACTATGAGAAGTAGAAATGAATGCGGGATTACGGATACTGAATATGAGATTTAAGGTCATTGACCTAATTTTTTCCGAAATGTAATTGATAAAAAAAAGATGAAATACATACTGTTTTTTTGGCTTTTCTTGTTTGTCTGGCTTAACTCAGGCTATGCGCAAAATACGGCTATTCCTGATGCTAATTTTGAACAGGCTTTGATTATTTTAATTTGATGGATGAAGTTGAAGAGCTTGTTTCAA
>CAYQXT010000505.1:0-2205 GCA_964421365.1 uncultured Bacteroidaceae bacterium | reverse complement strand
TAATATTTATATATTTTTAAATATAAAATTTTATTTTTAATTGATATATATCATCTTTTTATTTTAGATTAATTACTGATTGGTAATGTTTTGTGAAATTCTATTATACAACATAATAGTTTATGGAAATTTAAATATTTATCCTCTTAATGGAAATACTAAAATAAATAATTATGAAAAAATATTTTTTAGTCATTGTGTTGTTCCTTGTAAATATAGGACTTATGCGTGCTCAGGAGCAAAAAGATACGACACAAGTTACCCAGAAGGGTGTTTTTGTTCAGTTAGAAGAAGAACTTGAAAATATGGATAATCTTTTTGTGAATCCTAACAAAAGGGAAAGCAAAAAAGGATTAAAAAAGTCTAAGCAAAAAAAATCAGAAGCAAAGATTATTGATTTTAATACAGGAGTTGTAAATAGCGGGAAATCTGATGATAAATATGAACCTGAGAAGAGTCTGAAAAAGGATAATTCTTTGTTTATAAGCCGTGAAAATTGCAGAAAAGATAAATATAGAAAAAATAGAGATGAAGTACATAGTTTGTTTGGCGGCGGTTCTAATGGTTTTTATGTAGGGGCAGATGCTCGATTAATTAACTACTATGATTGGAAATCTACAGGAATGAACTTTAGAATGGGTTGGATAAAGCATCACAGCTTTTCTATGGGAATGGAAGGTGGTTTTTATGGGCAATTTTTTGAATATAACCAGGTTTTGGAGACTAAAACTGCTGTTAAAACAGGCTATGGCGGAGTGGCAATAGAATTTGCTGTTTTTCCCAAATGGCCAATTCATCTAACGTTTCCGATTAGTTCTGGATTGGGAATTGCCACTTTATTTCAGCAAAAACTTGAATATTCGCGTTATTCAAGCTCCAACGAAAACTATTATCTTGATGCTATGGGTAATTCTCAATATGCTTATTTTCAACCCGGTGCACAAATCGAGATTAATCTGTTGCGCCATTTGCGACTGGGGTTTGGTTTGAGTTATTTATATACCACCCCAATTGATTTGCCCTATATGCCAAGCAATGTGTTGAATTATCCCGTAGGAAATTTCAGTATTAAAATTGGTAAATTTTAATACAAATATGCATGAATAATTTATCAAGAGTTGGGCTTATTTATAATAAGCCGACTCTTGATTTTTATCAATAAAAATTCTCGAAAATTGAATTTTCAATCTCAAAAAAAAGCTTAACTTCGCCCCATTAAAAAAAATACAAAAATGAGCGTAAAAAAAATAAGAGAACTCATTGATAAAGAAATAGATGCACTTAGTAATATTCCTGTTGATAATTCATTGCAAAGGGCTGTGGAATTAATATATGAGGCAGTTCATCAGAATAAAGGGAAATTGGTTATCAGTGGGATGGGCAAAGCCGGTCAAATAGGTTTAAATATGTCCACAACCTTTTCCTCTACGGGAACACCATCCGTTTTTTTACATCCCTCAGAGGCTCAACATGGTGATTTAGGGATACTTTGTTCAGGAGATATTTTGCTTCTGATTTCAAATTCCGGTAAAACACGAGAAATCGTTGAGCTAGAAATTTTAGCCAGAAATTTGGTTCCTGAAATAAAAATAATTTCCCTTACAGGCAATCCCGATGGTCTGATGAAAGATTTTTCGGATGTAACACTATTCACTGGGCATCCAAAAGAAATTTGCCCGCTCGGACTTACTCCCACAACTTCAACAACGGTAATGACCGTAGTAGGCGATTTGTTGGTTGTTTTACTGATGGAAAAAATTGGTTTTACTAAAGAGGAATATTCTAAGCGCCATCATGGCGGTTATCTCGGACAAAAAGCGAAACAAAATGGATAAATTATTTCTGATAGCCGGTCCTTGCGCTATTGAAGATAGGAAAACGGCTTTTTATATTGCCGAAAGAGTGAAGGCAATATGCGATAAATTGGATATACATTACATCTTTAAGGGTAGTTATCGAAAGGCAAATCGCACTAGATTGGATAGTTTTACTGGTATTGGAGATGAAAAAGCACTTCAAATACTCAAAGATATTGGCGAACATTTCCAGATAGATACAATAACTGATGTGCACGAAAGTTATGAACCCGAAAAAGTAGCCAAATACGTAAATTATCTGCAAATACCAGCTTTCCTTTGCCGTCAGACTGATTTATTGGTGGCTGCCGGAAAAACGGGCTTGCGTATAAATCTGAAAAAAGGACAA
>CAYQXT010000504.1:0-2215 GCA_964421365.1 uncultured Bacteroidaceae bacterium | reverse complement strand
AATGCCTATCAGGGCATTTAAGTCATATAGTCCCCTGTTTCTATTTCGGGGATGCATGCTTGTTTTTATTGCTTTATTTTTTTCTTTCGACATGAATTAAATTTAGAATTATTTACAATAGTTCGTTAAGGATTTTTGTAATTTACTGATTTATGATTGAATTTAGGTTTTTTAAATCTGCTAAATTGTATTTTATTGTTAATTAATATTATTCGCGCATTCGCGGCAAAAATTTAACGAACTATTGATTTAACGAGTTATCAAATAAGGCTAATTCTCACTTTCTTTTTTTTAAGTTTGCTATTATTGGTTCTTTTTATAAGCATTTCAGCTACTTCAGCCTGCACACCAACATACGAATAATTCTGTTTGAGTTCAATAACTCCTAACTGATTTTTTTGAATACACCCTTGCTTAAGTAATAAACCGGCAATATCTCCTTTTGAGATTTTATCTCGTCTCCCTCCTGTAATATACAAAGTTTTCCATTTTATTGCAGAAGGAAGCGTAGATTTTTGTAGCTTCTCTATATTTAGACTCTCTGAGGCAGTTTCCAGAATAAAATTCGGTAGTTCCTCTTTTTCCCAATGAAGAATATAGGACGTGCCATTCTTGTGCATACGGGCAGTTCGTCCATTCCTGTGCGTGAACTCTTTATTGCGTAAAGGAAGGTGATAATGAAGAATAAACTGTATTTCAGGAATATCAAGTCCGCGACTGGCCAAATCAGTTGCCAACAGGAGTTGAGTAGTACCATTTCTGAATTTAATTAGTGCTCGCTCCCGATCAATTTGTTCCATACCACCGTGAAAGCACTCATGAGGAATATGATTGCCAGTTAAAAAATCACTTACCCGTTCCAATGCATCTTTGAAATTGCAGAAAATAATTCCCGCTTGAGGCCCAATAAAAGCAAGTGCTTTTTTCAAAGCCTTTAACTTGTCCTTTTCAGGCGTAAGAAGTGTTTTTATAGTTAGTTGAGAAAACCCTTCCTGAAGGTAATTAATGAAAACAGGTTTTTGCAATCCTACGAATTCCGGTATTTTGGCATCACTGGTTGCAGAAGTCAGAATTCTTTGCTGTACATTCGGGAGTGCACCAACAATCTCGACCATTTCCTTTTCAAAGCCTATTTCCAGCGATTTGTCAAATTCATCCAGTATAAGCGTATTAATATGTTTTAAGGTGAATTTGTCCCTTCTGATTCTGTCTGCTATTCGTCCGGGAGTGCCAATAAGAATGGCCGGCCGATGTTTTAAATCAATCTTATCAAGCGCACCGGCTTGCCCACCATACACTGCATTCATTTTAAATCCAGAGCCCATTTTTCGGCTTACCTGTTCTATTTGTTGCGCCAATTCACGCGAAGGGACAAGTATCAGAATTTGAATCTCATCACAATCCAAATTGAGAGTTTCTATTATAGGTAATAGAAAGGCCAGAGTTTTACCCGTTCCGGTGGGTGAAAGGATTACCACATCCGACTTCAATTGAATGGTTTTACAGGCCTCTTCCTGCATCGGATTGAGTGCTGTAATTTCAAATTTCTTTAGAAACGAGCTTGTGAGCTTATCCTCGGAACACTTTTTTTGATTTTTACTATTTTTTGACATTTATTTATTTATGAAATTGAAATTAAAATTTCGCCCAGCAAAAGTACGAAATAATTGGGACTCGGATTTGAAATTTGGAAATCAGGGTTTGGAAATTAGGAATTGAAGAACGGCATTAGTAATTAATAAGAGGGCGCACGAGCGGGCTTCGGATGACGGCGGGGTGTCGCTGCAATCCCTTGCGCATCACACTATTGGCGAGGGTTTCTCTTCAAGCAAAGCCCTCGCTACAAAGAAATGACTACCTCCGACAGAAAAAGTCATCGTACGATCAGAATGACAGAAATTAAAAGATTCTTCGACTACATTCAGTTTTGTGAAAAACAAAACTTCATTCTGCTTAGAATGACAGAGTTTCTGCTCAGAATGACACGAATATTCAGAATGACACGAATATTCAAAATAACACATTTACATTTATATTTTTCATGACAAAATCATTTCAAACAATATCGTTAGAACAATTAAAAAAAAATAGTTCATTCTTAAAGAGAATAGAAACTAAATTTTTGGTAAATAAAAAGTATTTAAACGATATTTTGAGTGATTTTCAAAAAGATTATTTTATGCTTCAAATATGAGACAAGACAGAATTCATTTAC
>CAYQXT010000503.1:0-2222 GCA_964421365.1 uncultured Bacteroidaceae bacterium | reverse complement strand
GGACAAATTTAAGAATCTTAAAGTGCTCTTTTTGGTGAAGCCACAATTGGACAAATTCTTCTAGCATTTTTCCATCCAGACGGATAATACCGTCATCAACGAGCGCAGGTTTAAGAATTTTGGCGAATGGAAATCCCTTTTTGAAGATTTCTAACTGGCGATTAATTTCTTCGGGCTTAATTCCATAATCCTGAAATTTTTCTAAGTCGTGTGCAGAAAACATATTATATAGTTAAAATTATACTTTATTAAAATTACTTAATTCCGTTTCAATAACATAGCGCCCAACTTGATAGCAGTATAAACTAACAGGTTGCTGACTAATTAACAATCCGCCCTTTTCAATGGTATCAAAAGCTGCCTGAGTAGCAAAAACGGGAAAATAAATATCATTTTTCATACAAAACTGCACAAAAGAATCCATATTCATTATTTGGCTGCTAGAATAATTAACAGCTGTACACCACTCTATTCCACCCTCTTTAGTAGGTTTCAAAAATGAAATATTATTTTCGTTATCCGTATGATATAAAAACTCACTTTCGAGATGCTCCCATTGTGACAAAATAGCTGTTTCAATTAAATTATTAGCATTTATATAATTAGTAATATTTTCGTAATCAAAAACGGCATAAATATAGGAAGTATTAGTAATATAAACTTTAAAATATTTAGACTCATTAGTGCTCTCAAAAGGCTTTAAAATTCTGATAAAAAAAATAGTTTTTAAAAAGGCCAAATATTCAACAATCTCAGCAAGCAGCAAATCTGTCTCTTCAACAATAATATCATAACTAATTTCACGCCCGGTATTGAAAATAAGATAGGCTATAAAGGCATTTATCTGCCGATTGGCATCCAAGCCTAGCAAATTTGGAAATGCTTTGACAGTAAAACAATTAAGAATTTTCTTAGGGAAGAGGCGTAACACTTCACGATAAGGCTTTTTACTTAAAATAAGTTCGGGATACCCACCAAATTTCAAATAATCTTTAAAATAATCATCTAAAAGCGATAAATTACAGTTTTCGGTGTCTTCATCACAATCAAAAAATTCTTCGGAATGAATAAAATTGACATATTCATAAAAAGTAAGGGTAGGAAGCCGAAAATGGATAATATGTTTTTGAATATCCTTAATATTGATTTCCTGAAAATTATAAACAGAGACGGAAAAAATAAATTTAACCTCCGGGAAATTTTGCGTTAAAGAAATCAGTTCTTCCTCCCAGCCAATATGATATTGTATTTTATCGAAAAAAATATAAAAAAATTCATTTTTAGTATTCTTACGTCCGAAAAATAGAATATGCATTATATCTTGCAGATTATATCTATAATAGATAGGATTTTCGAGTGAGAGATAAACAAGATTTTTCGGATTAACTCCCTGTTCAATAAATTCCTGTATAGCTTGAAAAATAAGAGTTGTTTTTCCTACTCGCTTAGTTCCTAGCATTAGAATAGAACGCTTATCGTTTTTATTTTCTAATAAGCAAAAGAATAAAGAGAAAAAACTTCGACGTTTCATTTTATGGTAATATTCGTCTGATCTACCAGTTTTCCACCAAGAATTATCAAAACGAATACGGTCGGCTACAATTTTTTCGGGAAATCGTTTCATTTTTCTTTTTCTACAAATATAGCCAAGAAAAAGCACAAAAAAAACCGGCTAATGCCGGTTTTAAATAATTGAGAATGATTATAAATTACTATTAACAAAATTCCAGTTGACAAAATTCCAAAAAAGATTAACAAAATTAGGACGTGCATTCCTATGGTCGATATAATATGCATGTTCCCAAACATCAATGGTTAAGAGTGCTTTTTTATCCTCAACAAAAGGAGCACCGGCATTACTAAATTTCATAATTTCAAGTTTACCCTGCTTATTTTGAACTAAATAAGCCCATCCTGAACCAAAAAGTTTGGCTGCGGCAGTAGAAAATTCAGTTTTGAAACTTCCGAAAGAACCAAAATCACGATTGATTAATTTGGCAATTTCGCCAGTAGGCGCTCCGCCACCATCAGGACTCATACAATTCCAAAAAAAGGAATGGCTAAAATGTTGGGCTCCATTATTAAAAACGGCTAAATTTTTTTCAGCATAGGCCTTTTTAACGGCATCTTCTAGAGACAAACCAGCATAAACGTTTCCCTCAACAGCAGCATTAAGGTTTTTAACGTAAGCAGCGTGGTGCTTACCATAATGATAATCAAAT
>CAYQXT010000502.1:0-2225 GCA_964421365.1 uncultured Bacteroidaceae bacterium | reverse complement strand
CCCCCTAAAAGCAATGAATAAAGGCGTGTTGCGTAGAGCAGGACATACCGAAGCCTCTGTTGACCTGACCCGTTTAGCAAAATTACATATAGGCGGCGTACTGGTAGAGATTATGAACGAAGACGGTTCTATGGCTCGCCTTCCTCAGCTGATTAAGGTGGCAGAGAAATTTGAGTTAAAGATAATTACCATTGAAGATTTAATCGCTCACCGGCTTAAACAAGAAAGTTTAATCAAGCGTGGCGTTCGCGTAAAACTGCCCACTCAGTACGGAAATTTTAATTTAATTCCCTACCGTCAGATTTCTAATGGTTTAGAACATGTAGCCCTTATTAAAGGAACGTGGAAACCTGATGAGCCTATTTTAGTTCGGGTACATAGCTCATGCGTTACCGGAGATATTTTTGGTTCCAAGCGCTGCGATTGTGGCGACCAGCTACACAAAGCCATGCAAATGATTGAAAAAGAAGGTAAAGGCGTTGTGCTATACATGAATCAGGAAGGTCGCGGAATTGGACTTTTCAATAAAATAAAAGCCTACAAATTACAAGAAGAAGGTCGCGATACCGTAGAAGCCAATGTAGAACTCGGTTTTGAGGATGACGAGCGCGATTATGGCGTAGGCGCACAAATATTACGCGATTTAGGTGTTCGCAAAATGCGATTATTAACCAACAACCCCATAAAACGTGTAGGTTTAGAAGGCTACGGACTCGAAAGCGTTGAAATTGTTCCTATCGAAATTCAGCCCAACAAATACAATATGCTGTATCTGAAGACCAAACGCGATAAAATGGGGCATTTCTTGGAACTTTACGATTACAATGAAGCTGATGCTGAGCCGCTGAAAATTAAAGAAGATAAAAAAGAAAACTAAAATTTGATAGTATCTATACCAGTGATAGTATGACTTAAGTCATATTATCACTGGTACTAAGCTAATCTGCAATTAGTATTATTAAATTTATTTCTGTAAATTTAATGGATCTCTTTGTGATTTTTTTTCATAACTACTATATATCAACTATATAACAATAAGATTACTTTTGTTTCGATTTAATATACTAAATTTGAAATTATACCAATTTTTACCCATTAGCCTATATGGACGAGCTTGCAGCATCGTCAGACCTGCAAGCGTCTTTTGATACAAACCCAATCAAAAAATGTAATGATAGGAGAAAAAAGGCATCATCACAAAAATACTTAATTTATATAGTTTTAATACCCCTTTATTATCCGTATTATAGTAGTAAAAATAAGGATTTTTGCGATTATAGACATTATAAATTCCCAAATTCCATTCCACTTCGCCTTTAAGCTTTTTTTTTCGAATATTAAAGCTGATGTCCAAGCGATATAATTGGGTAATCTGAAATTATTCTTTTGTGGATAGATGTAGGCAGTATTAAATACTGTTTGGTTTTGGTCAATTACAACCTTCTCGTCACTTGAGTTTCCTCAAAATTATTCAAAAAGCAATTCTAACTGATTTTTTGGCACTTTATGTCGTTTTTTTGTTATATATTCGATGCCATATTTATTACTATAAAGACAATTATAAATTCCGTCAGCCATTGCATAATTATAAAATACAGGTATCCCAAAAAATCTTTTTGATAGAAAAAATATTTTTTCAAAAATCATTTTCAATTTAAGATTTTTTCCGACATAAACGGAGGTGAAATAAGCTATTGCAAGAACTAAAACAACAATATTTCTTATTCCAATATAACTCTGAACTCTTACATCTTCAAGATTATAACTTTGTTTTGTATATCTAAAAACTTCTTCGCATTTCCATCGAGTCAGATAAATTTCTACTATTTTCCAAACTGTCTCAGGGATGATATTATTTACCATTTTATTGGTAAAAAGTAACATCGGAACTTGTCCAAAACCTTTTATTATTACTAAGTTAATTTCGTGGTCTTTTAAATCATTAATTTTTATTGTAGCAGAACCGTAGCTTATATTTTTAACTTTTTCTTTACCTTCTTTAAAATATCTTATTTTTGCCTTATATTTACATGTGAAATTTTATGCAAACTTATTGATATTAAGTGTTTTATTCCCATGTGTAACTTTCCTGTTCTGCTTTATTCTGATAACAAATTTTTTATTTTCTTCTGTAAATTTTCTAAAAAATAAGATATTATCTCCACCCCTGTCAATTGTCCAAATACCTTTATTTTCAATGTGCCTGCTTACTGTATCAATTGCTT
>CAYQXT010000501.1:0-2235 GCA_964421365.1 uncultured Bacteroidaceae bacterium | reverse complement strand
ATATAATTGTAATATTTTGATTGAGAATAAAATAACAATTTTTTTTTGGTATTTTGATAAGGGCTTAGTATTACTTCACAATTCAAAACCTTGTGGAACTATTGAACGTAAAAATTAAGAATAAATAATTTACTAAATTAAAACCTATGAAAAATTGGATTAAAACAATTAGTTTTCTTTTTATTGGACTTCTATTTTTAAGTGCTTGTAAAAAGGACGAACCGCCTACAATCAATTTTACTTATAAAGTAAGCGGCCACAATGTTAGTTTTACAGCAATTGCCACAAATGCAACAGTCTATTCCTGGGATTTTGGAGATGGTAAAAGCATTACGGAAATGAATCCCACGCATACTTACGCGGCAGGTGGTGAATATAAAGTTAAATGTACTGTAAGCGGTGATGGTGGTAGTGCAGATTTGACCCAAACGGTAGCAGTTGATTATAGTGATACTGAGCTATTAGCAGGCCAGACACCCGAGGGGAAAAAATGGAAAATTAGCAGTGCTGCAACCGGCAAAGAACTTGAAATTTTGGATATGAATCAAAATGGCAAGTTGGATTCTACCGGATTTCCTGCTCAGTTTTTAGCCATTATGCAACTGGTAGAAGAATATTCCGATGAGTTTACTCTTAAACCCGATGGAACTATCTTATACGATAATAAAAGCGGAAAATCATTTGGCTCTATTTCTACAGCGATGCAGGTACTTAATCTACCCGATTCTGCTGCATTTGCCGAGGCTGTTAAGAGTGGTTCTGTAAAAATCCCCCTAAATATTGATAATCTGCAACCAACTACAGACTATGGCTTTTGCAGTTTTAATAATACTACCGCCGCAGGTACTTGGGAAGTAAGTTCAGAAGATATTACCATAAACGGTGATTATGCCGCATTGCAATTGGCCAGAACTTACTCAGGCGAAAAACATATAAAATTTGGAAACGCTAACTCATTTTTTGGATTCTACAATAAAACCAATAATAGGGCAAGAATTAAAGCGCTCACAGCCGACAAGCTAACACTTGAATTTTTTATTGATTCTTATGAAGATATTCCAAATATAGGAACATTACTTTTAACGGAACGAACTTTCGAACTCTCATTTGTTCCGGTAGAAAATTAATTAATAGTGAATGGTGAATGCTCTTTGTCGCAAATAAAGTTGAAAAACAGATAAGGTTTTTCACAATTTTCCAAGGTGCAGAAAAACTTTCCAACCTGCCTTAGCACTTGGAAACGTTTATAGAGTGATTACTCAGACGTTTTTAAGTGCTAAGGCAAGGTTGGAAAGTCAAAATTTCTTTTCAATTCATCATTACTTATCTCCCAAAATGAAAATAAAATCACCCCCTTCATCGCCGGCATTGTGAATTGTTCCGTATTGGGGAATATTCTGGCTGTTATTTAAAACGCCTTCACGTATGCTGGAAAAAAGTTTTTCTGCCGAAAGATATTTAATATGATTATGTTCTAAGCGTTTTACCAAAAGTTTCATAAAAATACTAACGTCAGGTACTTCTTTTAGCGTACCACTTGTCATGGCTTTTCTACTCGGTAATTCGTATAACTTATTTATTCCCATGCTGGCATCATCAAATACTTTGCGGGTTTTAAAAATACCCCCACTAAAGCAAGCATCGGCAACAAGCAAAGTATGTTGTGTTTTTATGGCTGAGATATAATCTTGAATGGTGGAATTGGAAAGCCAGTTGGCTCTATTTCCCAATTCTGCATCGGCAGGCAGCCAATAGCCAATTTCTTTTTTTTCGTCCCAATAACCGTGGCCGGCGTAGAATAAAAGTAAATTGTCGGAACTTCCAAGTTTATTTGATAAATTTTCAAAAGTTTCAAGAACCTCGGCACGAGTAGGATTTTTTAAAAAAATAACATTTGTAGAATCAAAAGAATATCTTTGTGTTAGAACATTATATAATTTCTGAGCATCTTCTACCGGATGAGTTAATTTCATATCCGGATTTTCATAATCGGAAACACCAATGATTAATGCATAGTACTTTAAATCATGAATATCCTGATCCTGCAAGGGGGGGATAAAATTCACTACCCATTTTAATATAGCTACATTACCGGCTTGGTCGTAAGCCTTTACCAGTAACTTATTTCTTCCTTTTTTTACATTTATCGGTACTGAGAATTCACCGTTTTCATTCAGTTTTATCACTTTTGCATCCAGCGTAACTTTAGTGATGGGCACTTTGGAACGCACATAG
>CAYQXT010000500.1:0-2249 GCA_964421365.1 uncultured Bacteroidaceae bacterium | reverse complement strand
CTTCGAGGGTTCGTCCGAAGTCGCCTCCCATTCCTTCGATGTTTACGCGCTGCTTTTACAAAGACAGCATCTATCTCAATCCCAAAATTGAGTTTGAATCGGCACCCAAATACTCGGCTTCCCGCTATTCGGGCGGCAGAGGTTCTTACTCCTACAACTACTCCCCACCAAGCATAAAAAACAAAAAAAAAGTCTATTATACCGTTAAATCAGGAGATGCGATTAGTTTGATTGCCAAATGGTTCAACGTGCGCTCAGGAGATATAAAATACTGGAATCATTTGCGAAGCAACCGTATCAGAGCCGGACAGAAACTAGCAATTTATGTGCCCAAAAGTAAAGCCACTTATTTTGCTTCGATAAACAGAATGTCGAGCAACAAAAAGAATACAACTTTTGGAACCGGGGCTTCTTCGCCGGTAAAAAGACAAGTAAAAAAAGACCCCAATTACCTTTATTACACCGTTCGTCGTGGCGACAATATATGGATTATTGCCAAGCGATTCTCCGGTGTGAGCGACTCAGACATCATGAGTCTTAACGGTTTAAACAACTCCAGTGTTCAACATCTGCAACCCGGCGATTTATTAAAAATCAAACAAAAATAAAAATATAAAAAAATGAAACACCCATAAATAGATAAATCTAAATTTAAGTGATGAGCGAAAAGCGGCAAGCTAGAAGCGTGGGCGATAGCTCACCTTCGAGCGTCATCGAAAGTGAATAGTGAAAACAAAAGTAATACAGTGATAAAAACTATTCACTATTAGTTTTTCATCTAAAAGTCTGCAATTAGCGTAGAAAATTTTGTAAAAATTTTCATTATGTGTACTCAAAAAATCTTTTTAGCACAAAAATCTATGTTTTCTAATGTGTCTATGTGTTTTTTCTTAAGAAAATTCATATGCTTAAAATGCTGTCTATACGGTAAATATAAAAATATAAATAAATGAAACCAAGTCATGTTTTAGCCTACCTTCTAAGCGTTTTTATTGTATTAGCCTTAGTTTCTTTTAGCTTTCCAAAACAAGGGTTTAAGCTTGGTAGTTTTGCTTTCAAATTTGTAAGCATTCCCGAAATTCTGCATCCCGAAACCATTCATTATGCCGATATAAACCATATTATATCTACAGATGTGGCCAAAAAAGCCATTGCCGATTTAGAGAACAACAAAACAAACAAAACTCAAAACACACAAGCGGATACACTAAGATATAAAGCCGACAGTCTGCGCCGAACAACCTACCCACTCCAGTTTGCGCAAAACAAGCGGCAGATTCTTTACCCCTTTTTTCAAGCCTTAGAAAAGAATACCAAAAGCATCCATATTTTGCATTATGGCGATTCGCAACTAGAAGGCGACCGGATAAGCTCTTATATCCGCCATAGGCTACAAAAAAAATTCGGCGGCTTGGGGCCAGGACTTATTTCGCCTGATCCGGTAATAAAACAAACCATGTCGGTTACACAGGACTATTCGAGCAATTGGATCCATTATGCGCTCTTCGGAAACCACGATTCCACCCTCATCGGCACTCCATTTGGCATCATGCTAGGCTACGGACGTTATAAAGCCCTCCGCAAAGAAGGAATTGAAGACACCGCCACCGCAGAAGCATGGCTGACGATTGAGAAAACAAATATCTCCTTCCGAGAGACCCGTAAATATATGCGTTTCAGGATGTACTACGGCAACGTACAAGCTCCCGTACATGTAAAACTCTATATTAACGACAGTTTAGCCACAGAAACAGACCTCAAAGAAGGAGCAAGCAATGTATGGAAGCTAAACTTCGACACCCTAGTCTCCAAAGTAAAGCTTAATTTTAAAGGACAAGACAGCCCAAATTTATATGGTATTTGTTTAGACTCATATACAGGTGTGTATGTAGATAATATCCCTCTACGCGGAAGTTCAGGTTTAGAATTTACCAAGAATAATGCAGGGCACATGGCCGGAATTGTTTCAGACTTAAATACCAAACTAATAATCATGCAATTTGGTGTAAATGTAGTTCCCAACCAACGAAAGAGTTATAAGTTCTACGAAAACTGGTTCTTCCACCAGCTCAGTTCAATAAAAAACAATAATCCTGATATTCCAGTGATTGTCATTGGTCTGTCGGATATGTCGAAAAAAGACGGCGATAATTATGTCTCCTATCCCAATATCGAAAAAATCCGCGATGCCCAAAAAAATGCTGCTTTCCGTGCCGGTTGTGCATTCTGGGATATGTACAAAGCCATGG
>CAYQXT010000499.1:0-2262 GCA_964421365.1 uncultured Bacteroidaceae bacterium | reverse complement strand
ATATGAAAGATACTACGACCTTTTACCGGAATATCAAAAATATGCAAAAAGTACAATCGCTTACCATGTATTCCGATGATGGTAAAATCCCTGAATGCGTTGGAGAGTTACAAAATTTGCAAGTACTGGTAGTAGGTCAGCACAAAAGCTTAACGATACCGGAAAGCATTGGTAAATTAAAACATTTGAAAACCCTCTCGATAGGCTATGGAACAGCCAAAAAATTACCCAAAAGTATTGGTAATCTGTATAACCTTCAAGAGCTCACAATAAATGAAAATATTGGAATACATACCTTACCCGAAAATATTACAAAGCTGTCTAATTTAGAAGTGGTAGATTTGTCTTTTAACGGACTGACGGAAATACCAGCAGAAATTTATAAGTGGAAAAAACTAAAAATCCTGATACTTGCTGGTAATCGCCTAACAAAATTACCAAAAGAAATTGGCCGGTTGACGAGTTTAGAAGCCTTATATTTAGATCAAAATCAAATAGATAGTCTGCCGCCAGAAATAGGAAATCTTACAAAGCTGAAAATATTAAGTGCTACACAGAATAAAATTAAATATATTCCAGATGAAATTTGTAAGCTTACTAATTTGGGTGTTTTGTATCTGAATGATAATAAAATATCGCATATACCGAAGAATCTTGGAAACTTGAGATTACTAAAAACACTTTATTTACAGAACAATAAATTGTTAGAAGTTCCTGCATCCATAGCAAAAATGGATTTGTTAGAAGAATTATATTTGTCGAATAATCGTTTATCAAAAATTCCTGAGGGATTCACTAACCTGGCAAGTTTGAAATTTCTCACTATCACAGGTAATATGATAACCCGTTTTCCGAAATTTCCCAAGCGGGTAGAAGTAGGAGGCGACTATTAGAGTGAAGCGAGAAAAGTGGAGAATTAAGTTTGTTAGCAAAAGACTTTTATATCATATAAAATATTAATATAAATGGGTAAATTTATAATTATTTTAAGTTTTACTTTAGCTTTTCTTCAAGCTTCTGCGCATGTTGTGGCAGGATTTGGTGCTTTGGAGTCTCAAAATATGGTTTTGCACTATAATTCACCTACTGTTTTTGTTTTTATCAGTCTTGTCATTATAATTGGTATAATATTTTATGCCCTAAAAAAAATAAATTCTCTGAATTCTCAAAAAACAGAATTAGAACGATTGCTAAGAGTGAGAACCTTAGAAGCAGCCCGTGAAAAAGAAAATTTGGAAATTGCCAATGAAGAGCTACAAAAATTTTCAGTAATAGCCAATAGGAGTAAAGAGGCTGTCATTATTATGGATACAGACGGAAATGTAGAGTGGATAAACGATGTATATACACGGATTTTTGGATATAATTTAGATGAATTAATAGTAGCGAAAGGATACAATATTATCGGGTCTAATACCCCCAGAGCCGTTAAAAATTACATACAAAAGGTAATTCAGGAAAACAAAACAATTTCTTACGAATTAAAAGTTTTATCTAAAACCGGTTCAGAAAAGTGGATTAGGGCAGAGATGAGTCCAGTTGTTGATAAACAAGGAGAGATTACAAAATTAATTGTTATAGATTATGAAATCTCTCAATTGAAAGAGTATGAAAATAAATTAGTAAATCTTAGAGAGCAATTAAAATTGAATAAAAGGAAACTTGAACATTTAAATTTAGGTATAGATAACAATAATCAATCGGCATACTCTATTCAAACAGCCCTTTTACCTGCTTTGGAGTATATTGATTCTTATTTTGAAAAGCTGATTCTATGGAAACCCAAGGATATTGTTTCAGGTGATTTTTATTGGTTTACAAAAATAGCCCATAAAAACAAAAATTGTTTCTACGCAGCCACAATAGATTGTACCGGCCATGGGATGTCGGGTGCATTTATGACATTAGTGAGCTACTTTGTATTAAGAGAAGTGATAACAAAACAGCTAATTTCTGAACCAAAAGACATCTTAGAGGAAATGAATCGTCAGATAGTCGAAATCCTTCATCAACAAGAAAATAAAAATGAAGAAAGTCTGGACATGGTTTTATGCAAAATTACTCCAATAGGTTCGGATAAATTCCTGATTCGTTATGCTGGTGCAAAGCGTCCATTATTTATTTACCAACAATCAGGGCAGGAATTAATAACATTGGGAGCGAGCCGAAAGTCGGTTGGTGGGAGAAGAAGTATAAATAGCTCCATAGTGTATGATCAAAAACAAATTAGTTTAAGTCGGGGTGATATATTGTATCTTACAA
>CAYQXT010000498.1:0-2275 GCA_964421365.1 uncultured Bacteroidaceae bacterium | reverse complement strand
CAGCCAGGGCAACAGGAACAGCACCACAATGGCCGCCCCCATCGCAAGCACACCGCCTCTATATTATTACCCACGGACAAATGTTGATTAACTATATTTTCCCAGATTTACCCTACGAACTCAGTGTCAAACTTAATTGGTGGGCAAATATAGGAAGTATATTCTACTTTTTATACTTTGTTTATCAATCTTTTAGGGATTCATTTAATCCATCAATTATAAAAATATTTTCATATACCTCTATTTTATTTACAGGAATAGTACTCATCCTTCCGGCAAAATATTATACTTACAGCTTAAACATTTTCTTCATTTTAGCTTTCCTTATAGCAATAACCTCAGTTTGGGGTGTATTTACAGCAATGCTTAGACACGAAATAGGGTCAAGACTAGTCTTTTACAGCAGTCTTTTCAATTTTGTCACCATAATTAACGATATGCTACTTGATGCGAACATTATTCATTCCATCTATGCCGTTCCCTTAGGAATGTTTATTTTCATCTTAGTACAATCCTTTATGCTAGCCTTCAGAAGCAGTATAAATCAGAAGCGAATAAAATCATTAAACGCCAGATTCACGGTTTTAGATAAGATAAAATCCCGTTTAATTTCCGAGCAAAATTATAAATTGAATCCACTTACCCAAATACTCTCAGAAGAATTAGTTCTGAACAAAGCCTATCTAATTCTTCAAGAAGATATTGATCACACCATAATCGCCGGCCACGATACCGAGAATAAATACTTTGTTGACAGACTTCCCCTATATTTTAACAAGGAAAATATAAAGAATAACCTTCCGATAGATTTTATTCTTGAGCACACAAATAACCATCAAAATTCTTGTTTTTTAAAACCCGAAGAGATCGAACTCTCTAAAATTTATTTTCATAAAAATCAACCACAGGCTGTTCTTTGCCAAAATATTACCGACAATAAAAAATTTCAATTAATTCTCTATATGGAAGCAACCCATTACAATATAAGAGAGTTAAAAGAGAAAAAGACAATCATAGAATTACTCGAAAATCAAATTTACACATTGGTAGAGAATTATAATATATTCAGTGAATTAGAGGAATTAAATCGTACTTTAGAAGAAAAAGTAGAGCACCGTACTGCCGAAGTTTTTCAACAAAAAGAAGAAATTGCAACGCAAAGAGACGAAATAGAAGAAAAAAATCAACGATTACAACAAGCTCTTATCGAAAAAGAATATATAAACCGCACACTCGAAGATAGCATCAACTACGCACAAAGAATTCAAACCTCCATTTTACCTAAAGAAGCCGATTTTAAAAAAATATTTCCCGATTCCTTTTTGTTTTTCCGACCAAAAACAAAATTAAGTGGCGATTTCTACTGGATAGCACAAAAAAATATTTGGATAGGAAATAAGACGGAGACCTTAATATACATAGCAGCCGTGGATTGTACCGGTCATGGAGTACCCGGAGCATTAATGTCAATTATTGGGAATAACTTACTAGAACAAGCAGTAAATGAATATAATTTAAGTTCTCCGGCAGAAATTTTAGCCACAATGGAAGATGGCCTACAAAGCCGCCTCCATAATACCAGCAGGGCAGATGAACTAACGAAGGATGGAATGGATCTATCGCTAATCGTATACAATATCGAGAGTCGGGAATTAAATTTTTCGGGAGCACATAATCCGGTATATTATTTTCCAAGAGGAGAAGACAATCTTAGAATACTTGAGCCAAGCCCACTTTCTATCGGTGGTTTTGGAGCCAAAGGAATAAAAAAAGAATTTAAACAAAGCACCATACAGGTAGAACCCAATTCTATGCTCTATATGTTTTCGGATGGATATTACGATCAGGTAGGTGGGATTAAAGGACGCAAATTTATGAAAACAGCTTTTAGAGAATTACTGATAAATGTGCATCATAAAAAATTAAACGAGCAAAAAGAAATTTTAGATCAAACATTAAAAAGCTGGATGTCCAATCTAAATCAGATAGATGACATCCTAATTATAGGAATTAAGTTTTAATTGTTAAAAAAATATTAATTTTTTTTTTTGACAGATAAAAAAATTGGCATAAATTTGGCGTGATAAAAGAAATAAATTAGTGATAAACTATGAAATTTATAAAAACTCAATATAGATTTGATCCCGAAACACTCAGTTACCGGAAAATAGAAAAGTCTTTTTTCAACTGGTTTCTAAAATCATTTTTACCACAATCAGCAATAGCTATCATTTTGGGTATTGGTCTTTTTTAGTTTTTGATTATTATATGGACA
>CAYQXT010000497.1:0-2299 GCA_964421365.1 uncultured Bacteroidaceae bacterium | reverse complement strand
CCTAAACTTATAAAAAGCGTTATACAGGTGGAATCGGCTTTCACCCGTAAGGCGATATCCCCCGCGGGGGCGCAAGGATTAATGCAGCTTATGCCGAAAACGGCGCGAAAGTACAAGGTGAGGGATGTTTTTACCCCGTCCGAAAATATCAACGCCGGAACGAACTATCTGAGCGACCTTTTGGAAAAATATAAAGGGGATATCCGTCTGTCGCTCGCGGCGTACAATGCCGGTGAAACTGCGGTAAAGCGGTTTTCCGGTATTCCGCCATACCCAGAAACCATCAATTATGTCAAAAAGGTAATGGGCATTTATAACGGCACTCCTATTGTAAGAAAAAAACGGGTAAAGCGAATGAAGATATACCGCTATATTGACAGCTACGGCAATATACTGCTTACAGATACTCCAAGAGGAGCGATAAAGGCGTTTTAGCGTTGCCTTATTGAATTAGAATAGACAGAATAAATTTATAATGAAAACAGAGCTTAAAACTAACATAATCCATAATTCAAACTGTTTGGATATATTGCCGGCTTTGCCGGATAACTGCGTCGATCTTATTGTCACTTCTCCCCCTTACGCGGATAGTAGGAAAAAAACCTACGGGGGCATAGCTCCGGACAAGTATGTAGACTGGTTTCTACCAATAACGAAAGAACTGAACAGGGTATTAAAGCCAACCGGTTCTTTTATATTAAACATAAAGGAAAGAGTGGTAGACGGAGAACGGCATACCTATGTGCTTGAGCTGATATTAGCCATGCGTAAACAAGGATGGTTGTGGACGGAAGAATACTGCTGGCATAAAAAAAACTCATATCCCGGCAAATGGCCAAACCGCTTTAGAGATTCGTGGGAAAGATGTCTGCACTTTACAAAAACCAAAAATTTCAAAATGTTCCAAGAAGATGTTATGGTGCCGATGGGTGACTGGGCGGAATCAAGATTGAAAAAGTTAAGCGATACGGATTCCAAAAGAGACGAGTCTAAAGTTGGGAGTGGCTTTGGAAAGAATATTTCAAACTGGGTGGGAAGAAAAAAAGCATACCCCACAAATGTTTTACATATGGCGACAGAGTGCGGAAACAAAAATCATAGCGCGTCATTTCCAACTTCTCTTCCTGAATGGTTTGTGAAGCTTTTTACCGAGATGAACGATATTGTTCTTGATCCTTTTCTCGGCTCTGGAACGACGGCCATTGCCGCCACAAATCTAAACAGGCTTTATATAGGCATTGAAATTAAAAAAGAATTTTGCACCAACGGCGAACGAAGAGTTAAAGATTCGATTCGATCGAGAAAACGACCGTTAGAGCTTCCGAGGAAAAAAAGTGTCCTTTAAAAAGCTGGATATAGCTTGCCTAACCAACTTTATTAACATCCATGTAGGTATCTTTCACGACTCCAGAGTTGAAAGACTAAAGGCTGTTAAACCAAATAATCTCCTGAAAAGGAAAAACCCATACCTCTTTCGAACAAAAAATATCCTCAAAGGCTCAGAACTTGTAGCAGGAATCCTAGAAGCTTTTTTATCATCTTCGGAAGAAGAGCTTTTTGGTAAATTTCTTGAGGAGGTAGCCATTTATGTTTCCGAGCAAACTCTTGGCGGAAAAAAATCATCTTCAACCGGAATTGACCTAGAACTGGAGCGAGACAAAATTCGATACCTCGTATCAATAAAATCAGGCCCGAATTGGGGTAATAAATCGCAATACGATAGTCTCAAGCGAAACTTTAGAACCGCTACATCTGTGCTAAAACAGTCAAAACGGGGAATTCATGTTCAGCCGGTATTGGGCATTTGTTACGGAAAAACAAAGACAAAAGACAACGGCGAATACATGAAAGTAACCGGCCAAAACTTTTGGTACTTTCTTTCAAACGACAGGGACTTATATACAAAACTAATCGAACCTCTAGGACATGAAGCAAAAAAACATAATGATCGCTACGAGAAAGAAAAAGCGAGAGTTTTTAACGAGTTTACCAAGGTTTTTATTGAGGAGTTTTGTCTAAGTGGAGAGATTAACTGGAATAAGCTGATCGAATTCAACAGTGGAAATCTAGATTTGGAATTAAAATAAATTTTTTAGTATATATAAAATTGAAAAACCTGAATCTCCCGACAAAATTTACACTCTCAAGGATTTTGGCCGCGCCGCTTATCCTAATTCTTCTGACAAAAGAGAATAATTTTGCCAACATACTGGCGGCGCTTGTCTTCGGCGCGGCGGCGCTTACAGATTATCTCGATGGCTATCTCGCAAGAACCACCGACACCGTTACCCCTTTGGGC
>CAYQXT010000496.1:0-2324 GCA_964421365.1 uncultured Bacteroidaceae bacterium | reverse complement strand
CATTAACAATTCACCATTAACAATTCATCATTAACAATTCACCATTAACAATTCATCATTAACAATTCACCATTAACAATTCATCATTAACAATTCACCATTAACAATTCACCATTAATCTCTATCTTTGGCACTACAATTGTATTTTATCTAAAAACATTGATTATGAAAAAGATTTTATTCCTGATTAGCTTATTATTCCCAATTATTGTTTTTTCCCAGACAAAAAAAAGACCATTAAATTACTCTGTTTATGATGCTTGGAATACGATAAAAAACAATCGTGTTTCAAACAATGGCCAGTTTTGCTCTTACGAAATAACTCCCTACAAAGGGGATTCTAAGCTATGTTTGTACGATAAAGGCACAAAAAACACCCTACATTTTGCCCGCGGAAAATATGCTGAATTTAGTCCTAATAGTAATTTTATAGCTTTCAGGATAAAGCCTCAATACGACAGCATACGTAAACTGAGGCTTAAAAAAGTAAAAAAGAGTAAACTGCCAAACGACTCGCTGGAAATATACTTAACAAGTGGAAAAATAATCAAATTTTCCGGCTTAAAATCTTTCAAACTAGCAAAGGAAAAATCAGATTGGATGAGCTTTAGCCAGAAAATACCTAAAGATACCACTAAAATTAAAGGAAAGAAAAAAAAGAAAAAATTTGATAAATCAGCCCCCAAGGCTGCGCAATTTCATGTCTTCAACCCTATCCTTAATAAGAATCTTGTATTTAAGAATATTACGAATAATTCCATATCCCGAAACGGAAATTTGATTGCTTTTAATCAATTACAAAATGATACAATTTTATTTTCAAAATTATACGTATTCGATACCCAAAAACAAAAATTGGATAGCATTTTTGAAAAACAAGGTTTAGTTAAAAAAGTGGTCTGTAATAATTCGGGTACTCAAGTCGCTTTTTTATTTAGTACCGATACCATTAAAGAAAAGCGCTTTGCACTCTATTTGTGGGATAAGAAACAAAACAAAACGACAAAAATTGCTGATACCTTAAGCCGTGAATTGCCAAAACTATGGACTGCTTCAGACAAAGGCTCCATCTTCTTTTCCCGAAATGATAAACGCCTATTTTTTGGTACCGCATTACGCCCCCTACCCGCCCCAAAAGATACTTTGTTACCCGAAGAAAAGGTAAAATTAGACCTCTGGTCGTGGACTGACAATCAATTACAGCCTCAGCAGTTAGTGAATCTAAAAAAAGAACAAAACAGAAGCTATTTATCTGAATATCTGATTACAGAAAAGAAACTAATACTCCTGGCCGACAGTATTATTAAAGATGTTAGGGTTGGAATAAAGGCCAATAGCCCCTATTTCCTTGCAGCATCTAATCTGGCCTACCAAAAACAAAACTCGTGGGATGCTCCTTTTCTCCGTGACTATTACCGGATTTATGCACAAACAGGAAAACGGAAAATTGTATTGAAAGCTGGAGCTAATGCTTATCTGTCTCCGAAAGGAAATTTTCTGCTTTATTATGTACGCAAAGATTCGGCTTGGTTTCTCAAAAATCTGAAAACTATGACTGTCAAAAACATTAGTGCCAAGCTAAAAGTCCCCTTTTACGATGAAGATAATGACTATCCGATGCTACCAAATGCTTATGGTTTTGTAAACTGGGAAGAAAACGAAAAATTTCTGATGCTTTACGACCGTTATGACATCTGGGAAATAAAATTGGATAAAAACTTTACGGCTATAAATCTCACAAACAGCTTTGGACGGAATAATAGTATTCGTTTTCATTATATGCGCATTAATCCCGAACAGGAATATATTAAAGCAAATGAAGTGCTTTATTTAAAAGGTTTTAACGAAGCAACGAAACAAGAAGCTTATTATACAGCAAGAATCAATAGGGCAGAAAATCCGAACCAATTATATGGTGGTGATTTTAAAATAGGTACATGGCGAAAGGCAAAAAATACTTCGACAGTAGTATTTAGTCGTCAGACTTTTAAAGAATTTCCTGATTTATGGATAAGTGATACAAATTTGAAAAATCCGATAAAAATTTCGGATGCTAATCCACAGCAAAAAAACTATTTGTGGGGGAACGTAAAACTTATTAAATGGACAAGTATGAACGGCTCCAAAGAAGAAGGTTTGCTATACAAACCCGAAAATTTCGATCCTAACAAAAAATATCCAATGATTGTTTATTTTTATAGGCTTAACTCAAACCGTCTTCACCGACACTATATTCCAAAGCCTAGCCGTTCCATTATCAACCCTACATTCTATACCTCTAACGGCTATTTGGTTTTTGTGCCCAATATTCGCTACAAAGTAGG
>CAYQXT010000495.1:0-2346 GCA_964421365.1 uncultured Bacteroidaceae bacterium | reverse complement strand
GTATGCGCCGGGATCCAGAAAAAAGGAATTGTTCTTTTAAAGATAAAATGCCACTGCGTATCCCAATCCATATTTTTAAGTATTTCGGCAAAGCGAACAGACTTAATTATAGCCAAGAGTTTTCCTTTATGTTGCAAAATATGAGTATCTGTAATTTTGTGCAAAGTCATCATAACTGGAGCATATATAGTGTTTAGCAACAGACTTATAGAAAAAGCCACCGCAAGTTTAGAACCGGAAATTGAAGAAGAATGCAGAACTGCCGTAGCATCTTTTAAGCCTAAATACTGTAATAACATTGGAACGCCTGAGTAGAAGATTACGAAAGCAAGCTTTATGGTAATCCCAAGAAAACCCCAAACTACCATACGGTCAATTAATCCAAACGTTGGGGTATTGTAAACGCCTTTTTGAATTCTCAGTCCGATAGATTCGCCCAAAGTAGCCAGAATGGCAAACTTAATAAAGGCCATTACCAGTCCATGAGCTTTATTAAAATCCTTATAAAAATTCAATAAATCGACTGAAAACACAAAAGGAAGGAAAAGACTAAACAACAATATAATAAGGTAAATATCTTTTTTTTTCATTTATTTATATTTTTGTAATTATTGTATTGTTAGCCGTCCGACCGCTTGAAGCGGTCAGACGGCTAAATTTATAGAAGGCACTAATAAAGCATTATTCCAATTCGCTAAAGTCGATGACTTCTTCAAGCATGTTTTCTTCAAAAATATGTTTATTTTTTATATGCAAAGCTTTAGCAGGATATTTTTTCATTAAAGTGTAGTTATGTGTAACCATAATAATGGTTTTTCCATTTTTATTTAAATTTATAAGCAGACTCATAATCTCATCGGCTGTTTCCGGATCCAGATTCCCGGTAGGTTCATCAGCCAGAATAATTTCAGGCTCGTTTAGAATAGCTCTCGCCAGAACACATTTTTGTTTTTCACCGCCCGAAAGTTCATGAGGGAATTTATCAATATGTTCTTTCATTTCTACCAGAGCCAAAACTTCATCAATTCGTGTTTTAATATTTTTTTTTGACGTCCAGCCTGTAGCCTGCAAGACAAAAGAGAGATTATCATAAATAGAGCGGTCGGTAAGAAGCTGAAAATCCTGAAAAACAACTCCCAGTTTTCGTCTTAGATAGGGAATATCCCTTTCGTCTAAGTCGTGGAGGCTATAACCGGCCACTTCAGCCTTTCCTGAATCCAACGGAATCTCAGCATTTATTGTTTTAATTAAACTTGTTTTACCACTTCCAACTTTCCCTATCAAATAATAAAATTCGCCCGGCAATATACTAAAATCAACAGATTCAAGGATCTTGTAATCTTGCTGATATACAGAAGCTTCTATGAAATTAATTGCATTATTAGCCATAATTTATCAAAATTTACGCTAAAAGTAATTTTTTTTTGATAAATCTACCAAATCTTTAGCTATTTTTTGAATTCATACATTGAATAAATTTTTTTTGATAAAAATTCATTATCTTGCACCAAAAATTTATGGTGAGTGGCCTGAGCGCTCATTGCAGTTATAATTTCAATATATAATGAACTTAAACCGGATTAAACCTTACTTGTTAATAATCAGTGGAATTTTTTTTCTAAGTCATAATATTTACAGCCAGAAACTGGCACAGAAAGGAGTTCTGGACTTACGTTCCACAAATTTCTCTTCCACCAAAACAGTCAATTTAGACGGCTATTGGGAATTCTATTGGAAAGAATTTATCCCCCCACAGGATTTCATTGAAAACGTATCGCCCAAACCTACCGATTACTTTAGGATACCCAATCTCTGGAATCAATTCAGAATAAAAGGGAAGAAATTAGACAACTTGGGTTATGCCACCTTTCATTTAGAACTCTTACTACCGAAAAAAAATGTTATCTATGGTATAGAATTACCCCGTATAGAAACAGCCTATAAATTATGGGTAGATGAGCAATTGCTTGTGCAGGTAGGCATTCCTGACACAAATGCAAATTTAAGTGTTCCGGCATGGAAAATACAACAAGCCTACTTTATCGCCAAACATCAAAAAGTTCAGATAAGCATTCAGATCTCCAATTTTCAGCACAAAAAGGCAGGGATTGCACACAGTATAAAAATAGGTACTCAAAAAAGTATCCTTCATGATTTTGAGTATAAATTGGGGTTTGAAATTTTTATGCTCGCCATAGTCCTCATTATGGCACTCCACCATTTAGGTCTTTATTTTCTCCAAAAAAACGATAAAAATTCCTTAGCTTTTGCCCTTCTGTGTCTATTTATGTCCCTCTATATTATTACCCACGGACAAATGTTGATTAACTATATTTTCCCAGATTT
>CAYQXT010000494.1:0-2377 GCA_964421365.1 uncultured Bacteroidaceae bacterium | reverse complement strand
GTAAACACTTTCTATCCAGCTCCCTACTACAATAAATGGGAGTAAGTTTACATCTTCATTTTCTTCCAGGTAATTACAAGTTTTCCAGTATATGTCGTTAGATATTGAGTAAAGCGAATCTGGATGCTCTAAGTTGGCATGAAAGCGGTCGACAATTGCTTCACTGTATCCAATATCAATTTTTAGCTCTTTGGAAATCTGCTGGGTTACATTAAAATATTCTACTGCCTCTTCCTTATTTTCCAAGATAGAGCAATAGGCTAAATCAGCAGAATAAAACCCTAAATTAATGGCTTTATCTACATTGCGATTAAAACGCTCTAATTTTGTTCTGGGATCTAATATTGAGGCATCAAATTTTGTCTTATTCTCTTTTAAATACTTATAAAACTTGATTGGCAAGGGGAGTTTATACTTCGTATAAACTAAACTCTTGTTGTGCATAAATTGCATGATTGATTTAGTACTGTTTAAAGAATCAACAGGCTCAATCCCTTGCATGTTCGAGCTTTTCTTGCTTTTTTCTGAATTACAGGATACTGAAAACAACAGAGTGGTCGCAAATACAAAAAGAATACCTATTCTTATCCATTTTATTTTTTTCATAAGTCTATGTTTATATTATTATTTACCAAAATATATATTAGAATGAAATACAATCGTAAAATTACAATTTTTTTTTCAATTAAATCTGAATTTCGTTTAAAAACTTTTTATTCATTGTTTTTATTATATTTATAGATGATACTTTCTAAATTTGCTGCGGTTTTTATTAATGTCTGAGCAGAGTTAGAAAGCTGTGTAGCGACACTAGTACTCGTTTGTGCCTCATCATTGAGTTGGGTCAGTGCATTATTCACCTGCCCGATAGTTATTTTTTCTTCTTCTAAGCTCTGTGCCAAATTTCCTGTATTTGCGCTCAGTTTAGCCATCTGTTTATTTAAGCCTTCTATGTATTCTTTTGAGGTGGTGGAGCTTTCCTTGTTTTTATTTACTAATTCGATTACTGACTCGGCTATTTTCTTTGTCCCTTCAGACAATTCTCTGATTTCATTGGCTATCACTTTAAAGCCACTGGAAAATTCTCCTGCACGTGCAGCTTCAATAGAGGCATTAATCGCCAGAATATCTGTTTTCTCAGCGATGTCCTTTATCTTTTCGGTGAACTCATTTATTTGCATGGCTCGATTTATAAAATCAAGAAAACTTTCTTGCAAGATTTTTAATTGTTCGAATGTTGTTTGAGTAAATTCAGCTATATACTGTGCGTTTTCTGTTCCTTGCACTATGGTTTGGGTTATCTCTTCTACCGATGTGGAGATTTCCTCTACATTGGCTGCCTGGGTATTTACTGTATTACTTATTTTATCAGAGTTATTTTCTAATTCATCCGATTCTGCTTTTAGTTGATTAGTGGAATTATTTATTGTTTGTATTAATTTTTTTAACTCATTTAATTTCAAGCCTTTGCTTAGTGCTATTTCTACAATTTGGAGAGCCTCTTCGTTAAATTTGTTTACAAAAAATATAATGACGTAAATACCTATAACGGCAAATAAATAATTCAAAAATCCGGTTTGGACGAAATGTGTAAATTCATTGTGTTTGCCGGTATGAAAAAAGAAAAATATAGCTGATGTGTAAATAATTACAATAAAAAAATTAAGAGTAACAAATTTCCGTTCGGAAAAAAGAGTCGCCGAGACCATAAATATGAGTACGTGGTAATATCCTGCCACATAGTAGTTTATGTATGTTTCGTGAGCAAATACTAAAAGGAAACTAAGAAAAACTGTTAACAATAAAGTCGGAAGTAGATTGCCGGCAAGTTTGAATTTGCCTTTGTATAGAATGAGTAGATCGGCTAGCAGCACAAAATTAAGAAAAAAGGGTACACCAAGTTTTCGCATAACCGAATCATGATATTGACCAGAGATAAAAGTTAATGCTATATATAAAAATAAAAATATAATGGCAAAAATATCCAGAAATGCAAGTGCTTTTGCTTTTGTCTGAATCAAATAGGATTCTGATTTTATATTTTTTGTAAAATAAGAAATCAATTTTTTCATTATGTATTGGTTTTTACGATACGAATTAGAAGTATAATTTAGATGTTTTTCCGAGAAAAATTTATATATATTTTGAGATCAATTCGGACATCATAAGCTTTAATTGTTCAATATTAATTGGCTTGGTTAAATACTCATCCATACCGGCATCTAAACAAGTATTTCTATCTCCCTGTAAAGCATTAGCAGTAACAGCAATAATGGGAGAATAACTTTGTGATGTTTTTTCTAGCTCTCTTATTTTCTGAGCTGCTTTTATTCCATCCATAACCGGCATCTGGATATCCATTAGAATTAAATCGTAT